>JAUCGK010000042.1 GCA_030378085.1 Candidatus Parabeggiatoa sp. HSG14 | reverse complement strand
CAGGTTTTGGAAACCTGTCAGGTTTTTTCCACAGAATTTAGAGAAGATACGTTGATTCCTTGTATCAAATATTGTCGGGAAGAAGTAACCATATCAATTAAAAAACGTTCAATAATTTTAGAATCATTGGAAAAATATTCAGAAACTCTATAATGATACACTGAATTATAAAATGGTTTTATTCTCTTTAAATTATGATTTAATTTTTATTGTAAGCATAAATTGCTGACATACAGCCAAACTTGTTGTATTTTAGTATAGCTCATTGATTTTTTCTAGGCAGGTGATAAATAGTTGACCATACCATTTCATCACCTATCGATACCATCATATAGATAATCTGCGCTAAATAATATTATGAAATTCTACCAACGTATTAGTACTAAGCTTGCTTATAGCTTTTTATTAGTCGCTTTAATTCCGACTATTATTATAGCTATTTATGCCTTGCAAATTTTTGTTGACATGTCGCGTGAGCAAAAGCTAAGCATTCAAAAAGCAAAAATTGAAAGCTTAAAGCGTGATATTGAAACATTTTTGTCTTCTACTCAAAATGACATTATCTTTCTTAGTCAATCTCCATCACTTAAGAACTATGTAGAACTGCATAACACTGATAACTCATTGGCTTTAAAATTAGCACGACAATCGTTGGAACAAGAATTTTTAGCTTTTTCGCGTAGTCGAGGTATTTATTATCAAGTGCGCTATTTAGATAAAAGTGGTCAAGAAATTGTGCGGGTTGATGCTGATGGTTCTAAAGTACAACCTGTGGCACAAATCCAATTACAAAATAAAGCCCATCGTTATTATTTTATGGAGGCTTTACAATTATTTGATAAAGAAATATTTGTTTCACCTTTGGAACTTAATCAAGAGCGAGGGCAAATAGAACGCCCTTTTAAACCTGTGATTCGTTACGCAATGCCCGTTTTTTCAAAAGGAAAAAGAATGGGCATTGTCATTACTAATGTAGATGCCAATAAATTTTTACAACCTATTGAGGATGCTTTATTAGTTGATAAAAAAGGCTATTATTTGGCTCATCCAGATGTTAATAAACGCTGGGGTAATTCGCATAATTTGAATAGTAGTTATACCTTAATTAGAGATTATCCCAATTTAGCGCAGACGCTTTTAGCGAAAGAGTCAGGAAATATAAGTACTGATGAAGTCATGTTGACTTTCCAACGCGTTTTAATCCCTGGACAAGGACATTGGACTTTGATTATCGAACAATCCATTGGTACAATTTTAGATAATGTGGGTATTTTTCATATTACTCTTCTTAGTATTTTGTTGATTGCCGTATTTTTTGCTTTAATTATTTTCTATTTTATCAGTAAAAATATTATTCCTCCTATTGAAAACCTTACCAGTATTGTTGAACGAGTAGGTACTGGCGATAGAAAAATTCGTCTCAAAGTTAAACGTGCCGATGAATTTGGAAGGTTGGAAACAGAATTCAATACCATGTTAGAAGTGATTCATGTCTCTGAAAAAACACTACATAAAGCTAAAGAAGATGCTGAAATTGCTAATGTCGCTAAAAGTCGATTTCTTGCTAACATGAGCCATGAATTACGCACACCGTTGAATGCCATTATTGGTTATGGAGAAATGTTGCAAGAAGAAATTGCTGATCTGGGTGAAATAGAACTGAGTAATGACATCGAAAAAATTCACTTAGCAGGCAAATTTTTACTGAGCACAATCAATGATATTTTGGATATTTCTAAAATTGAAGCAGGTAAGATGGAACTTTATACGGAAACTTTTTTTGTCACTAACATGGTGAATGATGTTGTACATACTATCCAACCGCTGTTTAACAAAAATAAACATACTTTAGAAACGTATTCTGAAGATTTGGGAGAAATGCATGCTGATCTCACAAAAGTTCGTCAGGTTTTACTCAATTTGTTGAGTAATGCGTCTAAATTTAATGAACAAAAGACGACTATTTCTATCAATATTTTACGTGAAATCGCCGATGGAAAAGATTGGATTATCTTTCGCATCAGTGATAATGGTATTGGGATGAATGTGGAACAGAAAACGCAATTATCTCAAATATTTAACGCTTCAGAAATTTCTCCAATTACTGAATACAATCGTTCTTTAGGATTGACTATTATTCATCATTTTATTCAGATGATGGGTGGCTCAATTCATCTTGAAAGCGAGTTAAATAAGGGAAGTACTTTTACGGTGCGTTTACCTGCTAAAGTTGACTCAGTTCAAGATCATTTACCTAAACCTTCTCACTTAGACGTGGCTGTGTTAGAAGAAGGTGGTGTGGTATTAGTGATTGATGATGAAGAGGAAATACGAAATGTACTACAAAAATATCTCAGCAAGCTTGGTTATCAGGTAGAAGTTGCTGATAGTGGAGAAGAAGGACTTAGACTGGCAAGAAAACTGCTCCCTGATGTGATTACTTTAGATGTGATGATGCCAAAAATGGATGGTTGGGAGGTGCTATCTCATTTAAAAGCTGATCCAGAGTTAGCGAATATCCCTGTCATTATACTCTCTGTCATAGAAGATAAGACAATGGGTTATTCATTAGGTGCAACTGATTACTTAAGTAAACCAGTGACTCGTGAACAATTGTCAAATGTCTTACAAAAATATCATTTTTCTCATAGTGAATTCGCTCGTTTGGTTATGGTTATTGATGATGAGCCGGTGAATCGCGATATGTTATCACGTATGCTGAGAAAAGCAGGCTTTAGAGTTTGTAAAGTTGAAGATGGGCGGGTGGCTTTAAATAATATCCAAAAAACACATCCCGACTTGATTTTGTTGGATTTACAAATGCCAGAGATGGATGGCTATGAATTTGTCGCCAAACTCCCTCATGTTTATGATTCAATACCTATCATAGTGCTTACTGCCAAAGATGTTACTGCAGAAGATAGGTTACGCTTGAATAATGATAATGTAGCGGCTATTTTTCAGAAAGGTTCATACAGTCGTCAAGAATTGCTTATTCAGGTGAATCAACTATTATCATCTGAGCTTTCGGTTGAAAAATAGGATAATTCCAAGGAAAAGGATTACTTTTGATAGAATTATTTTTGATAATACTTGATGTTCAAATTTTTCACTATTAAGGATTACTTACTGATGTTACGCACTACACTTTAGTGAATATTCGGAGTGCAAAATTTATTTTGCAAGAGGTTGCACTCTAAGTTGGCAAAATAAATTTGAAACGAAAGTTTGGAAGCTGTCTGCGTAACATCAGTTATTTTATAAAGAATGAAGAGGTGATTATAATGAATGAGTTTGATCTGATAGATGATCCTGAAATAGGGGAGCAATTCTATAAAAAAGGATATCAGGATGGGCTAAAAAAAGCATCAGAACTTTTTAGGGAAGTACTTCTTGATACTCTGATTGCACAATTTCAAAGTATTCCCAATGAAATAACTGATAAAATTCATGCCATTGACAATTCAAATGTTTTAAAAGAACTGATTATACAAACCTTAAGTTGTCCTGATATAGAGTATTTCAAGGAAAAACTTTTATAATTTTCCTTGTTCTCAAACAAAATACAGCCACCTCTATTTTTTTGTATGCACAGATAAAAAATAGAAAACTTATTATCTTGCACAATATCAGCAATTTCTGTCTTTTCTTAAAATCATAGACAAAATAAATTATCTTATACTATAACTAAACCTGATAGGTTTTCAAAACCTGTCAGGTTTGACTCAATAGTTAAATTATTTCATGCACATTCCTAAGGAGAGGATTTGAAGGGTGGTTGTACCTTTTGACATAGTTTCTCTCAAATGGATTGATAACAACGGCGACTTTATTGGATAATAAACGAAAACCACCCGTAATATCCGCCGCATTTTTGCCCACGCAAAGTGCCACATTTTCTAAGGAAGCTTCATCTAACGTTCATCGTTATACACCAATCAAAATGAGCTGGCACTGGTTTAATTCTATGTAAATTTATTAAATATCAATAATTTATAGTGATACTGTTCATTTTACTCAAGTGCTTAATAACTGGATGTATCAGTACATAATCGCTTAATCGTGTATTAAACTGAACCAGTACCCTTTCGCTAAAATAAACAAATATTTACTGATAGTCTCTCCCTTTAGAAAAGGGAGATTGGGAGGGATTTTATACCTAAAAATTTCTGATTGTAACAGATTTTGGGGACACCCCCCTAACCCCCCGTACACGGGTGGAACCAAACATCATTCGACACTTTGCTTTTTCTATTTTGGGACTTCCCCCTGTGTACGGGGGGTTGTGTACGGGGGGTTAGGGAGGTGTCCCCAAAATTCGTTATAATCAGAAAAATTTCAGTACTTACTTCCAAAATAAATTTTGGACTCCAATGTTCAAGATAAATTTTGGACTCTAATGTTTCAGAGAATCTGTTAATGAGCAAGGAGTATATCAATCAACTCTTGAATTTTAGAAAGGTTACGGTTTCGATAAAGCTCCAGCATTTCTATACCTTCTGCCGTTGCACTTACAAAAATCAAGAAGGTATAATCACCATGATGGGATAAATGGCTGACATGAATAATACCTCCTGCTGAATTACCATTAGCAGCATATTGGAAGGTCACATGATCAAATAAACCGATGTCTGGGTTCACTTTTTGCGTTTTACTGAGAAGAGAAACTAAGTCTTTCAATTGAACGGCATACGCATCAATATCTACTTTTCGATCTGGTGTAGGATCGCTTGAATAAGCCACTCTCGTTCTATTGCCATCGTAAGTTGAAACTAAGACAGCATCAATTTCATTGTCTTGGCTCACTATGTCATTGAAGAGTTTTAATAACTCTTGTTTGGCTTCTGTTTTTTCCACACTATTCTCCGTAACGGGTTTTAACACAGTTTGTGTTTCTATTTGGTCATAAAATTGAGACAGTTTATCTTCTCCAACTAATCCAATCTCGTCTTTTGATGGTTTGTTTTGGGGAGTGTTTTCTGTCCAATCGGTGGTTTTAAATAAACCTTTAACTAGTTTGTTAATAAATGTGTCTTTCATGTCTAATGGGATGAAAAAAAGGCTATCGTCATCGGGTGGTAAACTGCAAATAGTTTGATCGCTAGGATCAACTATACCGTCTGGTAATAGTTCCTTAGCAATAGAACCTTCTCGTTGATTAAACAGTTTCACCTGTTTGTCATTGTTAGAAAAAATGACTTTTTTATAACTACCAATAGGGAAAAAAAGTCCTTCAAAGGGTACTTCTTCATTGCTTGTATAAATAAAGAATTTCATTTTTACCGTTTGATCAGTTTGGAGAAATTTTCGTAAATATCAAAGTTTCTCAATTCAGCAATCACATCTCGATAATTGCCGTCAGTGTAATATTGTAAATCATTATGATAAACAGACATTGGAACCACATTTATCGGACGTTCTTCAATAGAAGGGTTTTCTCTGGAGGGTGTGCGTGTGGCTTTAATAAGAATATCTAAAAAATGATGACGTGGATCACCATCTTTTTCTGCTGCAATATGAGCTATCTCAAGCTTTTTGAGCCAATCGCTAAAACTGATACCGCTTCCAACTGGTAGGCTTTCAAGTTCTTCAAGTTCTTCAATATGAACATCTTTATTTTGGGTAATGGCTTGATAAATTTTTCGCGCAATAAATGAACCAATACTACGTTCTTCCTCTTGGGGTTTAGAAGAAATTAAAGTTGCAGGTCCAAATACATGCATAAAAGGACTCTTTCGACAGCTATTACTTTTGATATTTCTTTCAATCGCGGCTGCTGTCAATTTCATCACAGTCGCATCATTATATTTTAATCGGATTAAGTTTTCTAACTGTCGATAAACCCACATAAACCAAATTGTAATACTTTCTCCAACAAGAGGGCCTTCGGTGTATTCGCTATAGTATATATCTTGTTCTGAAAAGATATTACAAAAATGGTAATTGGTATCAATGATAACTGTTTCTATGGGCGGGATATCCAACTTTTCTTCAATAACGGTTGTAGCTGAGTTTTTTAGGGTGACAAGTAACTTGGCAAACAGTGAAGGATCATAGGTTTTAAACGGATTAAGAGGCCATCCCACGCCATAATAGTATGGGTTTCTTTTTTCATTTAGCGAAAAAGTTTTTTGTAAAACAATCTGTTCGTTCTTTCTCTCTTGCGTTGGTATTGCTATCGCTATTGGTTCCCCAACTTCCTTTTGATAAAAAAGTAATCGGGAGAAATCCGCATTCATACTATTTAAATCAATAACAAGGGTACTGCCATTACCATCAAGGTAATGTCCTGATAAGAGTAATGCAAGTAATGTTTTACCAACACCGCCTTTACTCCCTGTGATGATGTGCCAATCCATTTATTTTATTTCCTCTTAATTTTTTTAAGGAGTGACACTGGAGCGTCACTATCTGCATTCCAACGCTGGAGCGTTGGAACGAGAAACCTGACAGGTTTTTAAAACCTGTCAGGTTTAGTTTTAGGTTTTATTAAATTCTTAATCCTAAATGTATAGAAAATTATAAAACACACTTAACAAAATTTTTACCAAAATCCACGCAAAAAACACAACAATAATAGGATCTATGACAGCAATAATGGCAAAATACCAGTCATTGCGTTGAATAGGCCAGTTGTATTTTGGGAAACCTAAAAAAATACCACCCATAACAATCAAAACAGAATATCCAACCACAAAAAAGATAAACTGTTCTCGCACATAAATATTGACTTCTTTTAGCCAATATAGCATCAATAATTCAGTAGCAAGAATAAAAAAGAGAGTGAACAAAAATTTGCGGTTAATTAAAAATTTTAAGAAAATTCGTTGACACCTTATTTCTTTTAATAAGGATAGAAAAAAAGAAGTTATAAAAAAACTAGAAATTAATGTAAAAGTGATGGCTAACAAGCCATAAGTATTGAAAACAAGCTGTAAAGAAGAAGCCAAAGATAACATGAACAACACTGTGCCAGTGAATAATGCCAATGACACTCCTATTTTTTCTTTGACTTCACGGGCAAGCGTTAATTGTTGAGTACAAGGTTCTACCCAACGGATGAGCCAGCTATGAACGCCCATTAATAAGAAAGGAATGGTAAAAAAAACCGCATATTGAATAATGCCATTAAAATCTATCTTCATGATTTTTCTCAATCTTGTTCTGATATAAGCTTATTTCTCTTTTTCTTTGCCTTTTTTGACAAACCACGACTGCTATGTCCTCGTTTTAGAAAAAGATCAATAACTTCAATAACAACAATTAAAAAAATGCCACCAAAGATGGCTAAGAAATACCAAGGTATTCCCCGTAAAAGTGAAAGATATCCTGTTTCTCTCACTTTGCAAGGAATGTTATGATTATTGACAGTAAACATTTGGCATTCAAATTTCACTTTTTCTTGTTCGCTCCCCTCAAATTGAAAGTAAAAGGTAAAGCGTTCCTTATCTAAAAATGCAAAAGAAAAACTGCTGTCTTCCTCAAATTTTTTCTGCAACAAATCCCTTGAGATAAGATAAGTGTAGGGATCGGTACTTTTAATTTTAATTAACTCAACATCGTCAGTATATTTGTCGTATTGAAATATAGCCTGCCTAACTGGATTTTCAGAATAAGGAACCAATTTGACAGATTCCAACAAATAATCCTGATTTGAAACCACACCTGTGAGTAAATACGCAGGCGCATTGTGTGGCGTTTTCAATTTCTGCACTTCTAACACAATAATAGGATCAGCCGGAATGATTTCTCTCAGTTCATAATATGAAACTAATAATGCTGAAATAATCCCAAAAATTTCCAAACCGTTTTTTAAATATTGACGCATATTAATGCCTTTCTTGGTGTCTTTTTTTATATTAGCACAATGATGGTGAAAAAAAATGAGATATAGAGACACCTATCATAATTACTACAAAAAGAGCAGTGAAGAGTTATTTCGTCCATAAACGTAGAGATTTTCCGATGTAGTGAATACCTTTAGGCTTGGACTTTTTAAAGCTAAAGCTTTGGACTCCATGTACCCTTTTGTCGTCATTTTTGAATCATGCCTAAAAATTAAAATAATACCCTTTTTGGCACTGGGGCCGTTGAGTGGGATTGATTAAAATCGGTAAATAGCATCAGGACAACCATATCGGTATGCCTCTACAAATCATCGTGTTTTGTAGGCTGCACACCCTTGTGGTTGTCCTTGTGTGAAGCATTCCCATTTAATGACCCCAGTACCCATTCCACAGGTTTCATTAAAGCTATTCACATTCAAGCCCTATCGGGCTTGGGAGACACGGCACGAAAAATTCAAAAAACGGTCAACCGGTTGCTTTTAAACCCGATAGGGGTTAATGTGAATAGCCACCGGTAGAAGCGGTGAAACAGGAAGTTATTTCCTGATCATTCCTAATCTATATAGAGACGGTCACCTTGAAACAACAGAAACTTACTAGGTTCACCCCTACAATATTGAAATATATTGTGTTTTGTAGGGCAAACCTGCGTGTCTGCCCTTAACTTAATGGCAGTGTCTTTAGTGGCTGGAAACTCATGCGGTGGATGGTGGGCTGTACAACTTTCGGTAAAAAGGAGCGAAAATAATTCGCTTGATTTTATTATTGTCTATTTTCATCATGATTCTAAAATTATTGAACGTTTTTTAATTGATATGGTTACTTCTTCCCGACAATATTTGATACAAGGAATCAACGTATCTTCTCTAAATTCTGTGGAAAAAACCTGACAGGTTTCCAAAACCTGTCAGGTTTGGGCGAGTTTACTCACATTTTTTGAGAAGATACGAATCAACGCCTTTAAATTTAAGAATACATAACTAACCTGAGTTCGATGTAAAAATAGAGTTAATTCAATATCGTTCCCAAATTTTATTTGGGAACGCACTGTCTGCCAAGCTTTGCTTGGCAAAACTCGAAGCAAAGCTTCTGATGCATTGTGTGCCCAAATAAAATGGGGGAACAATTGTCACAATTATCAGTGTATTATATAACAAATACAATTAGTTATATTCATCAACTTATATCGAACTCAGGTTAACTAATTAATTTTATTAAGTTAAAATTTAAATACAACAGTTTTTTTGGAAATTTGCTATGAATATTGAATTTGTTGAGCAAAAAGCTTATTTTGTTTTTAAGGTGAATGGTGAATATTATCGTGTTTCGTTTGAATGCAACGAAGAAGAATCAGATTGGTCGGTACGACTCATTGATGTCAGTAGAAATGAAACAGTTTATAGTAAGGTTTTAGATAAGATTGTTACCCCAGACATTCAATTAGCTGAAGAAGTCGTCAAAACGTATACTACACACGGATAAACACAAGAACTTTTAATAAAGTGCTGCCCTTCCAAAGGATATCTTTTAAAAGAGAAATATATATGCGTTTTTTAAAAAGGGGATTTTTGTAAAGGAGGAATTTTTGTAAAGAAGAGGAAATTTAGTATCTTCTCAAAAAGTATGGGTAAACTTGCTTAAACCCGACAGGTTTTGGAAACCTGTCAGGTTTTTTCCTCCACAGAATTTAGAGAAGATACGAAATTTATTTGTTCCAATTCACTGACTGATGCTACGCACCTCTAAACCTTGGAATAAATCCCAAAGATTCCAAGTGCGTAACGTAACATCAATGACAAAATAAAGCTTTTAAGTTTTCAAGATAAATTTTCAGCCAACGGTGCTGGCTGAGTAACTGACTTGATTTCCTTATGATGTTGGTGACGTTGTCGATGTCTTTTGCGCCGTTCATCATGGTAAGCTAACCCTGTTCCAGCTGGGATTAGTCTACCCACAATAACGTTTTCTTTTAATCCTCGCAAATCATCACATTTACCATTCACCGATGCTTCTGTTAATACCCGCGTTGTTTCCTGAAAAGAAGCTGCAGAAATAAAAGAATCCGTAGCCAATGATGCTTTGGTAATACCTAATAACCGAGGTTCCCATGTTGCTGCCCTTTTATCTTCAGCAGCCACTCGGTCATTTTCTTCTTGTAACTTAGATCGTTCTACTTGTTCGCCTGGCAATAGGCGTGTATCACCAGGATCAATAACAGCAATCTTACGTATCATCTGCCGTACTATAACTTCAATATGTTTGTCATTTATTTTCACACCTTGAAGCCGATAAACCTCTTGCACTTCATTAACGATGTAATTCGCCAAAGCACTCACACCTAAAAGTCGTAAAATATCATGTGGATTGGGTGCCCCATCAACGATCTCTTCTCCTCGTTCCACATGTTGACCTTCAAAGACATTGATATGTCGCCACTTAGGAATTGGAATTTCATCGACGATCCCATCTTGACCACTAATTAATAAACGTTGCTTCGTTTTAGTATCCTTACCAAAACTTATTGTACCGCTACGTTCAGCTAAAATTGCTGGTTCTTTAGGAGTACGAGCTTCAAACAGATCTGCTACCCGTGGTAGCCCCCCTGTAATATCCCGCGTTTTTGAAGATTCCTGCGGCAAGCGAGCAATCACATCACCTACTCCTACTCGTGTACCATCTTCTACATTAATAATAGCACGAGGGGGTAAAAAATAAATGGCTGGTATGTCTGTCCCAGCAATATTCAGATCATTCCCCTCCTCATCTATCAATTTTATCATTGGGCGCAAATCCTTCGCATGAGAAGGACGTTGTTTCGGATCAGAAACCACAATACTGGTAATTGCCGTTTGTTCATCTAGCTCCCGATTGACTGTGATTCCTTCTACTACATCAGCAAATCTAATTTGTCCCGCAACTTCGGTAATGACTGGAAAATTATGTGGGTTCCAACTTGCTACCATTTGACCTGCTTCAACATTATCGCCATCCTGAATGGACAATATTGCACCATAAGGCACTTTATAACGCTCTCGTTCAAGACCAAATTCATTGAGAATATTCAACTCACCAGATCGCGACACGGCTATCAATTTGAAATGACCATCCTCTGTTTGTTGAGGTAATAATTTAAGATTTTCAAACTTCACCGTCCCTTTCGACTTAACTTCAATATGGTTAACAGCCACCGTTCTCGAAGCAGCACCACCAATATGAAAAGTCCGCATGGTCAACTGAGTACCTGGTTCACCAATAGATTGCGCTGCCACCACGCCTACAGCTTCACCCATATTCACTAAATGACCTCGACCTAAATCACGCCCATAGCACATAGCACAAATACCATAGCGAGAGTTACAGGTAATCGCAGAACGTACTGTCATCCGGTCAACACCTTCTTTTTCGAGACGATCTACCCAATCCTCATCTAATAAAATGCCTGTTTTAACGATAGGTGTGGGATTTCCTGGCTTCAATACATCTTCGGCCACAACTCTACCCAATACCCGTTCATGTAATGGCTCTACCACATCACCACCTTCAATCAAAGGCATCATTTCTAGACCTTGATGAGTACCACAATCAAGTTCTGTGACCACCATATCCTGTGCGACATCAACTAACCGCCGCGTTAGATAACCGGAATTCGCCGTTTTCAATGCAGTATCAGCTAAGCCTTTACGTGCGCCATGCGTTGAAATAAAGTATTGCAAAACATCCAATCCTTCACGGAAGTTGGCTGTAATCGGTGTCTCAATAATCGAACCATCCGGTTTAGCCATCAACCCTCGCATACCCGCTAATTGTCGGATTTGTGCAGCTGACCCTCTTGCGCCTGAATCGGCCATCATATAAATTGAGTTAAAGGAAGGTTGCGATACCTCATTGCCTTTAGTATCAGTTACTATTTCTACCCCCAATTGATCCATCATAGCCTTGGCTAATTTTTCATTGGTATGCGACCAAATATCAACGACTTTATTATAACGTTCACCATTGGTGATTAAACCAGATGCATATTGTTCTTCAATTTCTTTGACTTCCTTTTCTGCATCGGCAATGATAACTGGTTTATCATTGGGTATCATCATATCTTCAACCCCAATTGAAATACCCGCTCTGGTTGCATACGAAAACCCAGTGTACATCAACTGATCTGCAAAGACAATAGTTTCTTTGAGGCCAAGGCGACGATAACTTGCATTGATTAACTGAGAAATTGTTTTTTTAGTCATATCTCGATTAATCAATTCAAAAGGCATCCCTTGTGGCATAATTTCAGAAAGTAATGCCCGTCCTACTGTCGTTTCTACTCGGATTATCCTTTTTGAAAAAAAGTTCGATATTGTCCCTTGTTTATCCTGTTTTTCCAATGAGGTTTCTTTTAATCGTACCGTAATTTTAGCATTTAATTCCGCTTTTCGACTCTCGTAGGCGCGATGTACCTCATTGATGTTGGCAAATTGCATGCCTTCACCGGTTGCTCCAATACGTTCCCGCGTCATAAAATACAAACCCAACACAACATCTTGAGAAGGCACAATAATCGGTTCACCATTGGCAGGCGATAATATATTATTGGTAGACATCATTAAGGCACGCGCTTCTATCTGGGATTCAATCGACAGTGGAATATGAACAGCCATTTGGTCACCATCAAAATCGGCATTAAATGCGGTACAAACCAGAGGATGAAGTTGGATCGCCTTACCTTCAATCAAGACTGGTTCAAAAGCTTGAATACCTAAACGGTGTAAAGTAGGGGCACGATTCAACATGACTGGATGTTCTCGAATAACTTCCTCAAGCACGTCCCACACTTCACTGCCTTCACGTTCTACTAACCGTTTAGCCGCTTTTATTGTGGTTGCAAACCCTTTTAATTCTAGCTTGCCAAAAATAAATGGTTTAAAAAGTTCGAGGGCCATCTTTTTAGGAAGACCACATTGTTGTAATCTTAATGTTGGTCCCACAACGATTACTGAACGCCCTGAATAATCAACCCGTTTACCCAATAAATTTTGCCGAAATCGCCCTTGTTTACCTTTAATCATATCGGCCAAGGATTTAAGAGGCAACTTATTAGAGCCAGTAATTGCACGACCTCGCCGACCATTATCAAGTAAGGCATCTACCGATTCTTGAAGCATCCGTTTCTCATTTCGCACAATGATGTCAGGTGCATTCAAATCTAACAAACGCTTTAACCGATTATTACGATTAATCACACGTCTATAAAGGTCATTCAAGTCAGACGTGGCAAATCGTCCTCCATCTAACGGTACTAGTGGGCGTAATTCTGGCGGTAAAACTGGCAATACCTTTAATACCATCCATTCTGGTCTATTTCCAGAATGTAAAAAGGATTCCACGAGTTTTAAGCGTTTGCTGAACTTTTTAATTTTTGCTTCCGAAGAACTTGCATTAATTTCTTCCCGAAGAAAATTGACTTCAGCCGCTAAATCCATGGTACGCAACAAGTCAAAAATGGCCTCTGCCCCCATTCGTACATCGAATTCATCGCCATGTTCTTCTAGTGCTTCTAAGTAAGCTTCCTCAGTCAGTAATTGACTCCGCTCTAACGAAGTCAAGCCAGGTTCAATAACTACATATGCTTCAAAATAAAGAATACGCTCAAGGTCCCGTAAAGCAATATCCAATAACAACCCCATCCGAGATGGCAAAGACTTAAGATACCAAATGTGAGCAACAGGACTCGCAAGTTCAATATGACCCATATGTTCACGGCGTACCTTAGCTTGAGTTACCTCAACACCGCACTTTTCACAAACGACACCACGATGCTTAAGGCGTTTATATTTGCCACATAAACACTCATAATCTTTCACAGGGCCAAAAATTTTGGCACAAAAAAGGCCATCACGTTCTGGTTTAAATGTGCGGTAATTAATAGTTTCTGGCTTCTTAACCTCGCCATAAGACCAGGAACGAATTTTTTCAGGAGAAGCCAAGCCAATACAAATCTTATCGAAATCTTCTATTTGTCCTTGGCTGTTTAGTAAATTCAGTAAGTCTTTCATATGGTTAATTGTTAATTGTTAATTGTTAATGGTGCAAGGATATTGAGGGAAAAAGTAAAAAATTCAATAAACTAAAACTCGATCTCCCATTAACCATTAATACTCCCTAAATTTGCTCTAATTCAATGTCAATTCCTAAAGAACGGATTTCTTTCACTAAAACGTTAAATGATTCCGGCATACCCGCTTCCATCCGATGATCACCATCAACGATATTTTTGTATATCTTGGTACGACCACTGACATCATCTGATTTTACGGTCAACATCTCTTGTAAAGTATAAGCAGCACCATAAGCTTCTAAAGCCCATACTTCCATTTCTCCAAAACGCTGACCTCCAAATTGTGCTTTTCCTCCAAGTGGTTGTTGAGTCACTAAACTATAAGGCCCTGTGGAACGCGCATGCATTTTATCATCAACCAAATGATTCAATTTTAACATATACATATAACCTACAGTGACAAGTCTTTCAAAGGCTTCACCTGTGCGTCCATCGTATAGAGTGGCTTGACCACTTTCCGGTAAGTCTGCAAGTGCAAGCATAGATTTAATTTCTTCTTCAGCGGCACCATCAAACACAGGGGTTGCTATAGGAACTCCTTCACGTAAATTATGAGCTAATTCAAGTATTTCTAAATCGTCAAAATTCGCTAAATCTTCTTTTTTACCACCTGTTGTATTGTAAACCTTTTCCAAAAAAGCACGTAATTTATCCATTTTTTTTAATTCTTCATCTTGCTCTTTTTTCTCTTCTTTTAAAATCCGGTCAATTTTCTCCCCCAACCCTTTAGCTGCCCAACCAAGATGTGTTTCCAATACTTGTCCAATATTCATTCGTGAAGGTACTCCTAATGGATTTAACACTATATCTACGGGTCGTCCATCTTCGGTATAAGGCATATCTTCCACTGGCACAATCATAGAAACGACCCCTTTATTACCATGTCGCCCTGCCATCTTGTCTCCCGATTGTATTCGCCGTTTTACCGCAAGATAAACTTTTACCATTTTTAGGACACCTGGTGCTAAATCATCTCCTGTGGTCAGCTTTTTTCGCTTTTCTTCTTTTATTTCATCAGCACGTTGCCGTTGGTCTTTTAATTGCTGTGCGTAGGATTCTATTTTTGTTTGAACGTCAGATTGGTCAAGCAACTTTATTTCAAACCATTGAAAACGCTTCAAACTAGAAAGATAATCTTGAGTTATTTCAACACCAGAACTAAGGCCATTAGGGCCACTTTTTGCCACTTGACCCACAAGCAACTTTTCCAATCGCGAGTAAAGATCATACTCCATAATACGGAGTTCATCTCGTAAATCATTCTCTATCCTTTTCAAGGCGACTTGTTCAACTTGCAAAGCACGTTTATCTTTTTCAATACCATCGCGAGTAAATACATGCACATCAATAACTGTACCTGAAGTACCGCTGGGAACTCGTAGAGAAGTGTCTTTGACATCAGAGGCTTTTTCACCAAAGATGGCCCGCAATAATTTTTCTTCTGGGGTGAGTTGTGTTTCCCCTTTTGGAGTGACTTTTCCTATTAAAATATCACCGGGTTTTACGATTGCACCAATAGAAATGATGCCAGACTCGTCTAAATCTTTTAGGGCAACTTCACTGACATTAGGAATATCTGCTGTAATATCTTCTGGTCCCAGTTTGGTATCCCGTGCCATGCAACTGAGTTCTACAATATGAATTGAAGTAAAACGATCATCAGTGACGACCCTTTCAGAAATCAAGATAGAATCTTCAAAGTTATAACCATTCCAAGGCATAAAGGCAACTAACATATTTTGCCCAAGTGCCAGTTCGCCCAAGTCTGTTGAAGGACCATCGGCTAAAACATCCCCTTTTTTAACAAAATCGCCCGGTCTCACTAAGGGTTTTTGATTAATGCAGGTATTCTGATTTGATCGGGTATATTTCGTTAAATTATATATATCTACTCCTGAAGAGAGAGCAGCGTAAAGTGTTGTATTATCTTCTTCCAAATAAGTACTTGATGTTTTTGTTTTGACGACTTCATCATCATTAACACGCACGACAATTCGAGCAGCATCAACCGAATCAATTATACCACCGCGTTCCGCCACAACGGTTACGCCTGAATCTACCGCCACTTTTCTTTCTATTCCAGTGCCAACGAGTGGTTTTTCAGTTCGCAAAATCGGTACTGCTTGCCGTTGCATATTGGAACCCATCAAGGCACGATTCGCGTCATCATGTTCTAAAAAAGGAATCAAAGCCGCTGCCACAGAGACGATTTGCTTGGGAGAGACATCCATATAATCGACTTTATCTTTGGGCCGCAGGGTAGATTCATCTTCATATCGTACTGTGACGAGTTCATCAGTCAGATAATTCTCTTTGTCTAAATTAGCGTTGGCTTGGGCAATGACATAGCTTCCTTCTTCAATCGCTGAGAGATAATCAATTTGGGAAGTTACCCGTCCATTAATGACACGGCGATAAGGCGTTTCTAAAAAACCATAGTCATTAGTTCGTGCATAAATGGCGAGGGAGTTGATGAGACCAATGTTAGGGCCTTCTGGTGTTTCAATAGGACAGACGCGCCCATAGTGGGTATGGTGGACATCACGAACTTCAAAGCCGGCGCGTTCACGTGTTAAACCGCCTGGTCCTAATGCAGAAATACGACGTTTATGTGTTATTTCGGAAAGGGGATTACTTTGATCCATAAACTGAGACAATTGACTTGAACCAAAAAACTCTCGAATAGCTGCGGTTACTGGTTTTGCATTAATCATCTCTTGAGGCATCATGCTTTCGGTTTCGGCAAGACTTAGACGTTCTTTGACGGCGCGTTCTACGCGGACAAGTCCAATACGAAATTGGTTTTCTGTCATCTCGCCAACACTGCGAATACGTCGATTACCCAGGTGATCTATATCGTCTACCACACCTTGGCCATTACGAATACCTATAAGGGTACGTAATACGTCAAGTATATCTTCGGTAGAAAGAATTCCAGACCCTGTAATATCTTCACGTCCCACGCGACGATTAAATTTCATTCGTCCTACTGTTGACAGATCATAACGTTCTTCACTGAAAAATAATCCATTAAATAAGGTTTCAGCCGCTTCTGGCGTAGGTGGTTCACCTGGCCGCATCATGCGGTAAATTTCAACATGGGCCTCTAAAGGTGTTGTCGTTGGATCAATACGCAAGGTCTCAGATATATAAGGGCCTCGGTCTAAATCATTGGTATGAAGAAGCCGAAATGATTCTACTTGATGTTCTTGTAATGTGTTGAGAATTTCTTCAGTTACCTCATCATTTGCTTTTGCGAGTAATTCACCCGTTTCATTGGATACTACATCGTGAGCCAACATTTTACCTAATAAAAATGAAATTGTGTGACCATTTTCATATTCTATAGAAATTGGAACTGTAGTAACACCTGATTTTTCTAGTTGTTTAATATGTCTTGAAGTAATACGCCGACCTGATTCAACAATAATTTCACCCTCAGGCGTTTTAATATCAAAGTTGGCCATTTCTGAACGCATTAATTCAAAATTAAGCTCTAGGTGAAAATCATTGCCAATTCGTATGAAACAATGGGTATCAAAAAACAAATCTAGCATTTGTTCATTATTGAAGCCCAAAGCTCGCAAAAGGATAGTTGCAGGTAATTTACGCCGCCTATCAATCCGTACAAAGAGACAATCTTTATGGTCAAATTCAAAATCTAGCCAAGAGCCACGATAAGGAATGATACGGGCAGCAAAAAGTAATTTTCCTGAGGTATGTGTTTTGCCCTTATCATGGTCAAAAAAGACTCCTGGAGAACGATGTAATTGGGAGACAATAACACGTTCAGTTCCATTAATAACAAAAGTACCATTTTTGGTCATTAAGGGAATTTCGCCCATGTAAACGTCTTGTTCTTTGATATCTTTAACCGATTCGTTTTTGCTCTCTTTATCATAAAGTATAAGGCGTATTTTAACTCTTAAGGAAGCCGCATAAGTCATTCCTCTTTGTTGACATTCTTTAACATCAAAAGTCGGTTTACCAAGTTGATAACTGACATATTCAAGAACGGCATTACCTGAATAACTGATAATAGGAAAGACGGATTTGAAGGCAGCGTGTAGTCCTATATCTTTATATTTATTAGGTGGCGTGTCCTTTTGTAAAAAGTTGTGATAGGAGTCAAGTTGAATAGCAAGTAAATAAGGCACGTCTAAGATGCTGGGACGTTTACCAAAGTCTTTGCGAAGGCGTTTTTTTTCTGTGAAGGAGTAGCTCATAAGTAAGTTTTAATGAACTTGAAGGATGGATTCGTGCTTGACAGTATTACATTGTCTCGTGGTATGAAAAATGCCATGAGGTAAATGAATGCAACATTGCCGATATAGGTAGATGAGAGTTGTTTAGTTGTAAAACAGTCAGTGGTGTTATACACCACTGGTCACCTGTATTATTGGGGAGAAACTACAACGAAATTACAATAAAGATATTTTTAAACTGAAAACAGTATTTCGAGGCAAAAGTTTTTGCCTCGAAAAATAGAATTTCATAAGTACAAATTATGTAAGTGAGTTTAAAATTTAGGAATAGAGTTTTTTCGCTAAATTTATTTTATTTCAGCACTTCCACCTGCATCCTCAAGGTCTTTTTTGATTTTATCAGCTTCATCTTTGGGTATATCTTCTTTGACAACAGAAGGTGCACCCTCAACCAATTCCTTAGCTTCTTTAAGACCAAGACCGGTAATAGAACGAATAGATTTAATGACTTGAACTTTTTTGTCACCAAAACTAGTCAGCGTGACAGTAAATTCTGTTTGTACTTCTTTTTCAGCTGTTGTTTCCTCAGCTACAGGAGCTGCTATTGTAGCTGCTGCTGCTGAAACACCAAATTTTTCCTCCATCGCTTTGATGAGTTCCACTACTTCCATCACTGTCATATTAGCGATGGTATCCAGAATGTCTTCTTTGGCTACTGCTGCCATGATAAACTCCTAAAGTATCGATTACCTAAATTACCTATTAATTTTCTTGCTTACTATCGCGTACCGCAGCTATTGTGCGTACCAATTTGGCGTGTGGCTCGGCAAGTGTACGTACCAATTTAGTGATGGGTGCTTGCATAACACTCATCAACAGACTAATTGCTTCTTGATAAGTGGGCAACGACGCAACCGCATCAATCTTATAAGCTTCAAGTAACTGACCACTGACTGCTACCCCTTTGACAATTAATTTATCATTATTTTGAGCAAAGTCCTTTATAACACGAGCCGAAGCCCCAGGCTCATCTATTGAAAAGGCAAGCACAATTGGACCCACTAAAATATCTTGTAAGCATTCAAAATCAGTATTTGAAACAGCACGCCTTGCCAAAGTATTTCTAACAACTCGTAAATAAACACCTTTGGATCGTGCTTGTGTTCGTAATTGAGTCATTTCAGCCACTGTCATGCCACGATATTCAGCAACAATCGCAGAATAAGCTTGGCTTGCAATATTGGCAACTTCTACAACGATAGCTCGCTTATCTTCAAGCTTAAGCGGCATTACGCTCTCCTTTTGACTATTATTCCTTGCAAAACCGGTAATCGGCCTTGCCATCTGCGTAGGCTTTATTTCAATTAATTAATTATACACACTATTAGGTAGTTGACATTTGATTTCAGTACCAAAAAACTCCGTCAAATGACTGTAAATAAAGAACAATTAGGTGAAGAATAGTCTGAAGTCAAGTGTCAATTACTATAATTGATTGAATATTGGATAACTAACAATTGATACCTACGGTCTTTGACGACTACTCTCAATCACATCAATAAAAATTTCCAGTAGCTCAAAGCCATTTTTGTAATAATCAAGTAATGGGGAAAAAATATTAGTTATACTAAAATTTGTAAAAATATTGAAATACTATTTAAAATCAATAAACAATAATAAAATTTTATAAAATTCATAAATAACTACTCAGTCTCTCGTTCCAACGTTGGATACCTTATCGTAGCACCCAGCGTTACTCCTTATAAAAAACATTATTTTTAAATTTAAGAAACCGAAATAGTTACAAATTCATAGTGCTTTTTTAGCAGTAAAAAATTTATAAAAAATTACTTCATGTTCGTTCCTACCTAAAAAATGATAGTAAAATTGGTATATTTTTGGAAATTACCTATCATTCAAGCAAACTATAAACTAGTTTGGTCCACTGCGATCCCAGGTCCCATTGTGGTTGATATAGTTATTTTTTTCATATAAATCCCTTTTGAGGTACTAGGCTTCGCCTTTTGCAAATCAGCAATCAAAGAGTGTAAATTTTCGCGTAGGGCTTCTGTATTAAACGAGATTTTTCCTATAGTACTGTGAATAATCCCAGCCTTGTCAGTCCGATAGCGGATTTGCCCTGCCTTGGCATTTTTAATAGCTGTGGCAACATCCGGTGTAACAGTACCTACCTTGGGATTAGGCATGAGTCCACGGGGGCCAAGAATTTTACCAAGTGGTCCTACAACACGCATTGCGTCCGGGGAAGCAATAACAACATCAAATTCTAAAAAACCGTTTCTAATTTGTTCTGCCAAATCTTCTAACCCAACAATATCCGCACCAGCATCTTCAGCAATAGCAACATTGGCACCTTGCGTAAATACTGCCACACGTATTTTTTTACCAGTGCCATTAGGTAAGATAGTAGAACCTCGTACAACTTGATCAGATTTACGTGGATCAACACCTAGATTAACACTTACATCAACGGATTCAATAAACTTAGCTGGAGGAAAGGATTTAAGTAAATCAATTGCCTCATTGATAGGATAATATTTTCCGAGTTGTAATTGGGTTTTGATAGTTTTCATTCGTTTTGATAGTTTTGCCATTTACAAACCCTCCACTTCAATACCCATACTACGTGCACTTCCAGCTATAGTACGTATAGCTGCATCCAAATCTGAAGCCGTTAAATCCGGTTTTTTTACAGTAGCAATTTCCTCAAGTTGCCCCCGTGTCACTGAACCCACTTTGTGTGTATGTGGCGTTTTACTTCCTTTTTCTATCCCGATAGCCTTTTTCAACAACACTGAGGCAGGTGGTGTTTTAGTGATAAAAGTAAAACTACGGTCAGAATAAGCCGTAATAACAACCGGTGTGGGTAACCCCTGTTCCAGGTGTTGGGTTTTAGCATTAAACGCCTTACAAAATTCCATAATGTTAAGGCCATGTTGACCTAAAGCTGGACCTACTGGCGGACTCGGATTAGCTTGTCCGGCTTTAACTTGTAATTTAATGTAGGCGGTCACTTTTTTTGCCATGAAAAAAACTCCAGTGGGTGCAAACGCTGAATAGCTCCCCTGTTTATAGATGTTATTATCAGCAAAAAAATTTTGCCTTGAAAAAATATTGAGATTTTATTGTTTACAGCTTTATAACAACGATTTATCAAATATTAACTCAGATAAATTTTGTTCTTCATATGCTAAAGACCCTCAAAAAAATATGAGCGAGGCATTTATCTGAAATCAACGATAGATTATAGATAAATATTGAAAGAAATAAATCGTTTAACTTACATATATCAAAATACTTCAAAAAGTTAAGGCAAAATTTTTTGCCTTAACTTAAATACATCTTTAAGATTTGAAATGTGCAAACTACTCTTTTTCAACTTGTCCAAATTCCAACTCAACCGGTGTCGAACGTCCAAAAATGAGTACTGCAACACGCAAACGATTTTTTTCGTAATTCACTTCCTCAACAATACTATTAAAGTCATTGAATGGGCCATCAATAACCCGCACAACCTCTCCCACTTCAAACAGTACTTTAGGACGTGGTTTTTCCGCACCTTCTCGAACACGTTGTAAAATGGCTTCGGCTTCTTTATCAGAAATGGGGGCAGGACGTTCTTGAGTACCACCAATAAATCCCATGACTTTAGGCACACTTTTAACTAAGTGCCAAGTTTCGTCATTCATCTCCATTTGCACCAATACATAGCCAGGAAAAAGCTTACGGTCACTTTTACGCTTTTGACCATCACGCATCTCCACAACTTCTTCAGTGGGAACTAAAACATCACCAAATTTATCGAAAAGATGACTATGTTTTATTCGTTCTTCAAGAGAAAGCTTGACATTTTTTTCAAAATTAGAATAGGCATGTACAACATACCAACGCAAGGCCATGTACTAACCTCCTTGGCCAGTAAATAAGCGTACAGACCACAGTAAAAGGCTGTCCATCATCCAGATAATTAAAGCAACTAATATGACCATAATTATAACAATCCCTGTCATTTGCATAGTTTCTTGTCGTGTTGGCCAAACGACTCTCCGAACTTCAAGATGCGTCTCACGTATAAAAGTTAGAGTAAAATGACCTTTTTTAGTTGTTGAAGCAATAAATGTTGCAATACCAATAATAGCTAATAAAGTAACAACGCGCAAGAGCAGAGAGTATTCAGCAAAATAGTAGAAACTAATAGTGCTCGTTCCGAACAACAGCACCACTAACAACCATTTGAACGAATCAAGTTTGGGAGAAAAGGTGGTATCTGTTTTTGTATTCATTCTATTGAAGAGTGTATTAATAATTGATGGAGGTTTTTAAAGACAGGTAGTTTTCGAGGCAAAAATTTTTGCACTCGAATTGATTTGATAAACGAAAAATGGCAGGCCAGGAGGGATTCGAACCCCCACTAGTGATTTTGGAGACCACCGTTCTACCATTGAAACTACTGGCCTAAGATCACAAATTTTTTGTTGGTATTAATAGATTAAGGAAATTAAAGTATATAAATTTAAAAAATTTACTTCAAAAAATTATTTGAAGATTGAATAGAGAAATTTTATAAATTCAACCTTCAAATCTATAAGTTATTCAATTATTTTAGAAACGACACCGGCACCAACAGTACGTCCTCCTTCACGAATTGCAAAGCGCAAACCCTCTTCCATTGCAATTGGTACAATTAACTTAACGGTCATTTTAACGTTATCACCAGGCATAACCATTTCTATTCCTTCTGGCAAATCACAAGCCCCTGTCACATCGGTGGTACGGAAGTAAAACTGTGGTCGATAATTACTGAAGAACGGGGTATGTCGTCCGCCTTCTTCCTTGCTTAACACATACACTTCACATTCAAAATAAGTATGTGGGGTAATACTTCTAGGTTTAGCTAATACTTGACCTCGTTCTACTTCCTCACGTTTAACACCACGTAATAAGACACCCACATTGTCACCAGCAACCCCTTCATCTAACAACTTACGAAACATTTCCACGCCAGTGCAGATTGTTTTAGTCGTTTCCTTAACGCCCACAATTTCTATTTCTTCACCAACTTTGACTTTACCACGCTCAACACGACCCGTTACTACAGTGCCACGTCCTGATATAGAAAATACATCTTCAATGGGCATCAAGAAGGCTTGATCTATATCACGTTGAGGTTCTGGAATATAGTTATCCATAGCCTCAACAAGCTTTAAAATCGAAGGAAGGCCCATTTCACTCGTATCACCTTCCAGGGTTTTAAGAGCTGAACCAATAATTACAGGAGTATCATCACCAGGAAATTTATAATTATCTAGCAATTCGCGGACTTCCATTTCCACCAATTCCAATAATTCTTCGTCATCAACCATATCAGCCTTATTCAAATACACTACAATATAAGGTACGCCTACTTGACGTGCTAATAAGATATGTTCACGGGTTTGAGGCATGGGTCCATCTGCTGCTGACACAACAAGAATAGCACCATCCATCTGAGCTGCACCTGTAATCATATTTTTTATGTAATCAGCATGTCCTGGACAATCAACATGGGCATAATGACGTGCTTCTGTTTGATATTCAACATGTGCTGTGGCAATTGTAATTCCACGAGCTTTTTCTTCTGGAGCATTGTCAATTTGGTCATAAGCTTTAAACTCACCACCAAACTTTTCTGCCAGACTTTTAGTCATAGCAGCAGTTAAAGTCGTTTTACCATGATCTACATGACCTATCGTGCCCACATTGATGTGCGGTTTGCTGCGATCAAACTTTGCCTTGGACATAATTTTTAAGCCTTTGTAAATTTTAAAAAAAAATTATTGTTATAATTTATTATTATGGAGCCCATAACCGGATTTGAACCGGTGACCTCACCCTTACCAAGGGTGTGCTCTACCAACTGAGCTATATGGGCATAAATTCAACTTAAAGAAATGAACAAAATGGAGCGGGTGATGGGAATCGAACCCACGCTATTAGCTTGGAAGGCTAAAGTTCTACCATTGAACTACACCCGCCTAACTTTTATGTCATTTTCAATCAAAATCTCAAAAATATCTAATATGGAGGGAGGAGGATTTGAACCTCCGTAGGCAGTTAAGCCAACAGATTTACAGTCTGCCCCCTTTAACCACTCGGGCATCCCTCCTAAAAAATTATTCAACTTTTAAATATTTCAAAATTCAATATCTAACTATAGCACTATAATCATTAATTAACTCAATAAAAATTTAGTATTTATAATATTAATATCATTTTTCATTTTTCATTAAGTTATTTTGTGGAGGGGGGAGGATTTGAACCTCCGAAGGCTGTGCCAGCAGATTTACAATCTGCCCCCTTTGACCGCTCGGGAATCCCTCCTGTTTAAATAGAGCAGAGTATTATGAAGACTTTTGTTCTAGATGTCAACTCTCTAAAATACTTTATTTTTAACATTTATTATTTTTAACTTTTTTATCAATATGTTA
>JAUCGK010000318.1 GCA_030378085.1 Candidatus Parabeggiatoa sp. HSG14 | reverse complement strand
GGTGGAACCAAACATCATTTGACACTTTGCTTTTTCTATTTTGGGACTTCCCCCTGTGTACGGGGGGTTAGGGGGGTGTCCTCAATTTTGCACTCCAGTTTGAAAGCTATCTGCGTAACATCAGTTACCAACTAGAGTACAACTCCTCGCAAAATAAATTTTGCACTCCTTTATTCACTTTTGGAAGTGCAGTGCGTAACATCAGTTAAAAACTGAAACTTTCGTGTAAATTGAAGTGAAATTGGGCGCATTTCTATTTCCCCATGATTTTCCTTCCCATACCCATTTTTCTGGTTCCAAGCCTTGAGATTCATCTCAATACTATAAGGAATAACGCTGGATCGTTACGATATACATTTCAACGATGCCATTAACTTAAGAAGATTTGGAGTCCTTTCGAGGTTTGGAAGTATTTAATTCTAATAGAAATAACCCAAACCTGAAGGTTTGGACTCCAACAAATTTTCCTTAATTCAATAATTCAATGGCAATAACACTTTTACTAGGGAGCAAGAAAATAAGGGATGACACTAGAGTTGAGCGAGAAAAAAATTTGTGTGCTAAAATATACAAAAAATTCCCAATCTCTTTCTCATTTTATTGGATTATGATGAATTCTATTATTTTTCTGCTATTACTCAGTGCTGTGGCTTGGTTTTGGTTTGATACGCAGCGTACTCAGGAAGTTGCTAAGGGCTTATGTAAGCAGGTGTGTGGACAATTACACCTGCAATTATTAGATGACACGATTGCGGTTGCACGGGTACGCTTAAGGCGCGACAATCAAGGTAGGTGGGGTGTGCAAAGGACTTATCAGTTTGAGTTTTCTGACGGCGGGAACAACCGTCAGCAAGGTACTGTCATTATGCGCGGCATGACCATAGAAATCTTGGAATTACCTGGTTATATGGATAGAATTATTTCACCAGTTTAAGCGTAGGTTTGCCACGACGAGGGGGTTTTTGAGGGGGAGGTGAAAGTTCGGGTTCCGAGCCATCCTCAGGCTCTTCTTGAAAAAACATCCCTTTGCCATTTTCCCTTGCATAAATCGCCAACACAGCTGATGTTGGAACAAATACGGAAAAAGCGCGACCAGAAAAACGAGTGCTAAAGCTTACCCAGTCATCGTCTAATGTTAAACCCTGTACAGCCTGTGGTGAAATATTCAAGATAATTTTGCCATTTTCAACATATTGACGTGGCACTTCTATCTGCTCGTGTTCTGCATTTGCCAGCAAATAAGGAGTTAATCCGTTATCAACAATCCAATCATAGAGGGCACGCACTAGATAAGGCCGCATTGGAATCATATACGCATCTCCCGTTCAATTTTGGTTAAGCAAGTTTGAAAAGCCTCGCGATTGAATAAACGGTGAGCATAATTGAGCAAAGGCTCCGCTTGCCGGGGTAATTCAATTCCGAATGCAGGCAAACGCCACAATAAAGGTACAAGGTAACAATCCATCAGTGAAAATTCATCTGACATAAAAAAAGGTTTTTGCGCGAGGATTGGGGCTAATGAAGTTAAATTTTCCCGCATTTTCCGCCGTGCAGTCGCCATTGCTTTTTTGCTACTACCCCGCTCTAGCACCTTAACATGGTTGTACAAATCTCGTTGAATGCGGTAACGACACAGGCGATTGTTAGCACGGGAAACAGGATCAACTGGCATCAAAGGTGGATGGGGAAAACGTTCATCCAAGTATTCAAAGATAATTTGTGCTTCATATAAAACAACCTCACGATCCACAAAAGTAATACCTTCCTTATAAGGATTCATTTTAATTAATTGTGGTGGCGTACTTTGGATATCAGCAAGTTGAAGATCATAATAAATGCCTTTTTCTGCCACTACCCAGCGTACACAATGGTTTTCTGGACAATGATTGTCCGAATAAAGCGTCATCACGGCTTGTTTATTAGCTCTTTAGTTGGTTGTCAGTTATCAGTTATTCAGTTATTTCTATAGCTTTTATCATCGACAAAATACAAAGCCTAGAAAATACGGGACTTTCGCAGTAGATAGTTTTGCTGCTTTATACATGGAACGATTTATCGTTGCTAATTTCAGATAAATATTTTGGCCTTAAAACAGGCCAGGTTTTAAAAACCTGGCAGGAATAACTTTAGATTTGAACGCCTATAGTTTTTCACATAAATAATTTCACACACCAAACCTGACAGGTTTTTAAAACCTGTCAGGTTTTTTGAAGTTATATTTCTGAATGTCTATATATCAAAAAGTATTGATTAAAAATAGAGTTTAAGTTGAGTGATATAGATAACGTACTTGGCATTGTCATAAGATTGCAATTTTTGACAATATTTGTCATTTCGATGCTAGGAAAAATCTTAGTCGTATAGGATTTCTCGCTTAGCTCGAAATGACAGGAAACTCAATTTATTTCGTTATCAGTATAACTCACATAACGGAATAAATGTTTACTGATAACTGTTTACTGATTAGTGGACATCCCGCCAGTATTCCAATTTCAATAATATGGCGAATATCAAGAAAATGAAAAGAAAACCTATGACTTTCCAACCCAAATCTAGTCGTTCTAATTTGGCTGGTTCACCAATATAATCAAGGAAATTGACTAAATCACGCACATCCTTTTTATATTGTTCGGCTTTCGCTTCATCAGCCTTGTCTATCAATTCTACTGACTTAATCACTTCGTGGGTTTTGCCACCAGCATCAGTCACTGTTTCATAGACTGGTTTTTGCCAACCTTGTCGTTCCCACATCACATGAGGCATACCAACATCCTTAAACACAAGGTTGTTAACCCCCATTGGACGAGATGGATCTAAATAAAAGGTCAGCAAATAGGTATATAACCAATCCACACCACGAGCACGAGAAATAACACTCAAGTCAGGGGGTATAACACCAAACCACTTAGCACTGTCTTTGTTATCCATAGCAATAGTCATCATATCGCCCACTTTCTCAGCACCAAACATGAGGTTTTCTCGAAGCTCTTTATCAGTTAAACCCAAGTCTTTACCAACACGTCCAAAACGAACATATTGTGCTGAATGACAACCCATACAATAGTTGACAAAAAGTTTTGCGCCTGCTTGCAATGAGGCTTTATCACGAAGATCATTATTAGCCTGAAGCAACTCTATACCACCACCAGCGGCAAAAGCCATACCGGGTAATAACAAGGTTAAAGCTAGAATCCATTTTCTCATAATTAGGTCACCCTTTCTGGTACAGGTTTGGTGTTATCCCATTTGGAATACCAAGGCATTAAAATGAAAAACGCAAAGTAAATGAAGGAAAAAATTTGTGCAAACAAGGTTTTCGTTGGTGTGGGTGTTTCCATGCCTAAATAACACAACCCAAGGAAACTGATCACAAATAATAATAACGCAAATTTAAAAATACCACCTTTATAGCGAATTGATTTGACTGGACTTCGATCTATCCACGGTAATAAAAACCAGACCATAATAGACGCACCCATCGCTATCACGCCCGTCAGTTTATCTGGTATTGCTCGTAAAATGGCATAGAATGGCGTGAAAAACCACAACGGCGCAATATGTTCTGGTGTTTTCATCGGATCTGCGGGGAAAAAGTTATTAGCTTCAAGGAAATATCCCCACATTTCAGGCGCGTAAAAGACCACAGCTGAAAAGAAAATTAAAAATACAGCAACCCCAACAATATCTTTAACTGTATAATAAGGATGAAAAGGAATACCATCTAAAGGAATACCCGTTTTTGGGTCTTTGTTTTTCTTGATTTCAATACCATCAGGATTATTAGAACCCACTTGATGTAAAGCCATAATATGCATGACCACTAAAACAAGTAAAATGAGAGGTACTGAAACAACATGATAAACAAAGAAACGGTTTAATGTGGCATCAGCAATCACATAATCGCCTCGAACCCATATTGCTAATTCTTCACCAAAGACAGGAATGGCACCAAACAGAGAAATAATGACTTGCGCTCCCCAAAAAGACATTTGGCCCCAAGGTAATAAATACCCTAAAAAGGCTTCTGCCATTAAGCAGAGATAGATAAACATGCCAAGAATCCAGAGAAGCTCACGCGGTTTTCTATAAGAGCCATATAACATCGCCCTGAACATGTGCAGATAGACCATGATAAAGAAGAATGATGCACCCGTTGAGTGCAGATAGCGAATTAACCAGCCATATTCAACATCACGCATGATGTATTCGACAGAGGCAAATGCCATTCCAGCATCCGGCTTATAATTGGTAGCAAGCAAAATACCGGTGATAATTTGTATTACCAATACCAACAAAGCTAAAGAACCGAAGTAATACCAAAAATTAAAATTCTTTGGGGCATAATATTCCGCCAAATGTTCATTCCAAAGTTTGCTTAAGGGGAAACGTGTGTCCACCCAGTCCAAACTGGCTGTTAGTATTTTGCTCATTAGGCCACTCCTTCTTGAGATTCAACACCTACTAATATCCGGGTGCTGCTAAGATAAGTATGGGGGGGAACTACCAGATTAGTCGGTGCAGGTACACTATGGTAGACTCTGCCCGCTAAATCAAAGAAGGAACCGTGACATGGACAAAAAAATCCACCTCTCCAATCACTTCCTAAATCATGGGGATCGTTTTCTTTGACATAAGTTGGAGAACAGCCCAAATGGGTACAGATACCTATAACCACAAAATATTCTGGTTTAATTGCCCGAATTTTATTTTTGGCATAACCGGGTTGTTCTGAGCTGGCTGATTCAGGATCTCTTAGTTTTTTCTCTAAAACAGATAAATCCTCAAGATTTTTTTCGCTACGTTTAACAACCCAAACTGGTTTACCCCGCCATTCAACGGTGAGTTTTTGGCCTTCTTCCATCTTACTAATATCAATCTCAATCGGTGCACCAGCAGCTTGCGCTTTAGCACTCGGCTTCATTGATAAAACAAAGGGTACAGCCGTAAAACCGGTACCTATAGCACCAACAGTCGTAGTCGCCGCAATCAAAAAACGGCGTTTACTTTTGTCATCTACACTTTCTGTCATACTTTGATGTTCCTATGTTTAGTGACACTTTAGAACTGTACTTAAATTTTTGAGTAATAAACTCTATCGTAGTGAAATTTATTTTGATTAACTAAAGAATTTTTAAAATTTCACGGCGATTTTTTTATCGTAAAGATATAATGATCCTAAAATAATGCTCTACAGTCAAGTAACTTTTTATAATATCTTGAATTTAAAAGTTTTTTACTTAAAATTGAAAATTACTT
>JAUCGK010000317.1 GCA_030378085.1 Candidatus Parabeggiatoa sp. HSG14 | reverse complement strand
GAACCAAACATCATTTGACACTTTGCTTTAATTTTTCTATTTTGGGACTTCCCCCTGTGTACGGGGGGTTAGGGGGGTGTCCTCAATTTTGCACTCCAGTTTGGAAGCTATCTGCGTAACATCAGTTTATAAATAATATCAGCCGTAAACCTATTACACTACTCACTTTTAATAAAAAAAATGAATCCTGTCCTTACTCAATCTTCTCATAAAGTCATTAGCAAAGATGACATGCAAAAACTGATTTCACGGAATCTCTTTATATCAGTTTTGGCCAAAGTTTTTAACCTCGTTACCCGATTATTTATACCTCCTTTAGTCTTAAGTTTTGTCAGTTTGGAAGAATATGGACTGTGGGCTATTTGTTTCGTTGTTATCAGTCATCTCAGTCTTGGCGCATTTGGGGTATCTAATGTCTATGTTCGTTACGTTGCGTCATACCATGCTACTCACGAAATTGAAAAAATTAATGGACTCCTATCAACTGGTATTGTATTAGTGACAATGATTAGCCTTATTTTGTTAACGGGATTATGGTTTTTTGTGCCCACTTTGGTAAAGGATATCTTTCATATTTCGCCATCCCTTCACAATACTGCTACTGTTTTATTTTATGGAACAGCAACAATGTTTCTGTTTGCTATCAGTTTTAATGCTTTCACTCAACTTTTAAACGGACTGCAAAAAATCGCCGAAACATCATTAGTATGGGTTTTTTGTTTAATATTGGAAATGATACTGATGGTTATTTTTCTTTTTAATGGCTTTGGCATTTTCTCCCTTTTATATGCTTTCATTATAAAAAATATTGTGAGTTTGATTATTCACATCATTTTGTCTTTCTACTTTGTCCCTGGTTTATCTATTAGGTTTAAGCTTTTTGACCGTAGTTATTTCAAGCTATTTTATCGTTTTGGCGCAATTGTACAACTTTCTGGTGTTTTAGGTATTATTTTACAATCTGTTGATAAGTTGATAGCGAGTATTGCATTAGACATGAAAACAACAGCTTTAATCGATATCGGTACAAAATTACCAGTGATGGCAAATTCCATCTCCGGTTCCATGAATAGTGTATTTTTGCCAGCTATTTCATATATGCACAGCCAACAACGCCAGTCAGAAATTTTTGATCTTTATATTCAAGGGGCTAGAAATATCAGTTTATTTATGGGATTTATTTTGGGATTTTTGGCGGTTTTTTCTGCACCATTGACGGTGGCTTGGTTAGGCACTGACGACAAATATCAAATAATTGCAGTTATTATGACTCTTTTTACTTTCCCAAGACAATTACACGCACTAACAGGAATGGGAGCGGCTTATTTTAAAGGGATTGAAAAACCCTCTCGTACTTTAATTTATTCAGGAGGACGTTTAATATTGGTTGGGTTTACTGCACTTATTACTTTTACTTTTTTTGAAGTGACTATTCTTAGCATTGTAGCAGTCATCGTGTCATCGACTCTAATTGGTGCAATAGTTTATATTATTTACGTAAATCATTATGTTGGTGTATCACAAATAACTTATCTGACTAAAGTTGTATTCCCTGGGGTTATCGTGCCTTATGGAGTTGGTTATCTACTTTTTTTGTTATCAACACCGTGGGCAATGGTAGCGATGGATAACCGTTGGTATGCGGTGGGCTTTATTTTGATAAGCGGTGTCATTTACACTCTTTCAACTTTAGTGGTTATTTATTGGGGCGTTTTTGATTTTCAAGAAAAAGATCGTGTACGTCAAAAAATAGATAAAATGATTGGACGTATTACTCGTCGTTTCAATTCTAAAGGAAGTACGGTTCAAAAAAAGCAATAATAAAGGTAAGTAATATGGAGTCCAAATCTTTAGGTTTGGACTGCAAATGTCATTATGGACGATTTGTCAACACACCGATAATAGCATCCAATTTTAAATTGGCGATGGTACATTAATGATAATAAACATTAATTGTATGAATATCGGGATCGTCTATTGCCAATTTTGTAAAATGTTGTGACAAGGCTTGTGCGCTTTTTATATCTTGCACGATTGTTAAAGATATATAAATATCCACTATCAATTTACCTTTTAAATAATGCAAAGTAGTTTGCTCAACTGCGCTGTCTGTCACCTCTAAAGCTTGCCAATGTTGTTGCAAACGAGTTACGATTTCATTACGTGAGGGTAAATTCAAATTAGCGCAGTATTTCTTATCATTTTCTGGATCAATATGTACCAGTACATCAGTAATTTCCTCTCCCTTTTCCATTAAGCGGGTACGCACAATTTCCCCAATTTGATGACCTTCCGATACACTGATGCGTGGATTTACTAAAATATGCACATCTACTAAAACATTGATTCCCATTTTACGAGTGCGTAAATCATGTAAAGTACGAACACCATCTACAGACTTAATAATTTTATTTATTTCTATAAGTTGATTATGGTCTAACCCTGTATCTACTAATTCACTAACACCGCTCCAATCCAATGACCAACCAATATGGGCAATCATTAAACTAACACCAATTGCCGCACACGCATCCAACCAAGGAATACCTGCCATACTACCGCCTATTCCTATCAATACAATGACCGAAGAAATTGCGTCACTGCGATGATGCCAGGCATTTGCTTGTAACATTTGGGAACGTACCTGCTTGGCAACATAGAGAGTATATTGATACAAAGCTTCTTTGATAACAATCGATAACACAGCAACAACCAAAGTGATACCCGTAGGATGCAATAATAATTCTGGTTCAAACAAACGTCGGCTCGCGTCTATTAACATTCCCCCTGCTACTAAAAGGAGTAAACCACCAATAGCTACTGTTGCCAATGTTTCAAAACGAGCATGTCCGTAGGGATGGTTAGCATCGGCATCCACTGTACTATATTTGGCAGCGACTAATACTACGCCATCACTGATTAGATCTGACAGCGAATGCAAACCATCAGCAATCAACGCTTGTGATTGTCCTATAACGCCAACTATCAATTTAATAATAGTCATCAAAATATTACCGACAACACCTACCAATGTGACATTGCGTATAGCGAGATATCGTTCTTTTGATGACGTTTTAGAATTAAGCATATTTTATGATATGGGTAAATTATGGCATGACAGTTTTTAGCTTTATTCAATACCATTTTTTTAAGGGCGAAATGAGATAGGATAATTAAAGAGATAGGATAAAAGGCAAAATATAAACTTTGAATTTTTGAAAAAAATCAGATTTTTTAGCAATTATTTTTTTTACTGAATATTGATTACTACAATTCCAAATGACGGATTTGTTATTTATACAAAATATTCATTCACGCAAGAAAAATATTGTTTGCTTTGGACACATCTCCATTTTCACGAAACTCCCCTCCATTAAAGGGGAGTTATACCAAAACAGAAAGTAAAGTTAAGTATTTTCTCAAAACCTAATAAAATTGGAGTTAATTCCTCTCTTGAGATATTTTATTAACTGCCACCTTCATACTTAAACGAAACCTTTACTTTCGCACGGTACGCTTCAATTTTTCCATCTTTTAGCTGCATATCCATCTCAGTCACTTCTGCGATTCTGAGATCTCGCAAACTTTGATTTGCACGTTCAACCGCAACTGCTGCCGCTTTTTCCCACGATTCAGTGCTGGTACCTACTAATTCAATAACCTTGTAAACGCTTTCTGCCATGGTTTAATTCACTCCTAAAAAGTTGGATAAACTTGTCGGTGATGGGCTTTCTGCCGCTTCATTCTCTTCTTTTAGTTACAACTAGAATCTTATTCCAATCGTTGATATTCAGTCCTATAAAAATTGTATAGAACATCGTGACGAACAAACTTCGTTCGTTAGAAAAAATTCTATGATAATCTTTTGAAATCGTCAAGAAATTATTTTGATTGAAGTTAACAGTATTTTGAGGAACCCGTTTGGAATTATTACTTGATGTTACGCACTGCACTTCCAAAAGTGAATATTAGGAAAATTTATTTTGTGAGATAGGAGTACAAAATTTATTTTGCGAGGAGTTGCACTCTATAGACGTTCAGATAAATAGTTTCACAAATCAAAAAAATTATTGCTGTTTTTTCAATAAGTTAAAATATATCAGTGTAAAATTATTTACCTAAAAAACTATAGTTGGCAAAATAAATTTTGCACTATAGATGTTCAGAAAAATAACTTCCAAAAACCTGACAGGTTTCAAAAACCTGTCAGGTTTAATGTGTGAAATTATTTATATGAAAGACTATACATAACTTTCAGCAAGGCACATTTAGAAAGAAAAATAAATATGATATTGTCCAAGTTAGATAAAATTTATCATGACTACAATAATGTAGATTATAAATTTCCGTATGACTATTCCCTAATTTATGTACTATTTTGAAAATTGTGAATTTATGAATAAAAAATATCAATAAATCTTATAATAATTACTTATTATAGATGTTCAAATAAATAACTTCATAATGCGAATTAAGGCTTGAAAATGGAGTACAAAGCTTTAGCTTTGTCACAATTAATAGGCTTATTGAAATACAATTTTTGATCTATAATTTTCAAATATGAGAAGTTAAACGAAACTCAACCAAAATTTTTTTGACTGTTACAGTTTTCTGCAAATTCACAATGGAGGGCTAATTTTAGATGACTGCTCGTAAATTTATTATTTTAATTTCTTTCTTATTTCTAGCACTTAATATACAAGCTGCTAAATTAGATGACAGAGATGCGTTACAAGGCGTGAAAAAAGGTAAAGTGCTTTTTGATATCAATATTGCAGATAAGCCAAATAAACTCGCATTGTATTTAACAGTAATCCAACAAACGCACAGTGATTTAGTGCGTCAAAACGTTGAGCCGGATATTGTGTTAGCTTTTCGTGGCATGGCTGTGAAATTAATCAATACTCAAAGGAGTGATAAGATGGCTTTGGAATATGAAGCCTCTTTAGAAGATGTGGCAAGTCTGATCGAAGATTTGCAAAAAAAACGGGGCATTAAAATGGAAGCTTGTGGAATTGCCATGCGTCTTTTTAAGATGAAAAAAGAAACACTCCTACCTGGTATTAAAGCAGTGGGCAATACCTTTGTGTCCATCATTGGTTATCATGCACAAGGCTATGCAACGATCCCTATCTATTAACTGATGTTACGCAGATAGCTTTCAAACTGGAGTGCAAAATTGAGGACACCCCCCTAACCCCCCGTACACAGGGGGAAGTCCCAAAATAGAAAAATTAAAGCAAAGTGTCAAATGATGTTTG
>JAUCGK010000494.1 GCA_030378085.1 Candidatus Parabeggiatoa sp. HSG14 | reverse complement strand
TTTTATGCCCAATTAAAAAATTCCAACCTCCTTCTCAAAATTGGAAATTTTGAAGGAAAACGCATATTTTATTGTAACATCAGTTAGTTAATACTTTAATGAAAATATTTACTTTACTTTTGCTCAAACATTAACCATTTCTTTTTATTATAACTCGCAATCCATCATGACATTGTTACCTTTATTAAAACCACGTTATTGGCTCTTATGGGCTGGAATAGCTATATTGTGGTGTTTAACTCATTTACCACACCACTGGCAACTGGCAATAGGACGACAATTTGGTCGTCTTACCTATCGACTCGCACCACGCCGCCGCAACATTGCGGATACTAACCTAAAATTATGCTTTCCCGAACTCAATGAAACACAACGACATCAACTACTGCACAAACATTTTGAATCTCTAGGGATGGGATTGTTTGAAATGCTAAATGCGTGGTGGTTACCAGATGAGACTTTAAAGCCTTTAGGACAGATTCAAGGAATGGAACATTTAGACGCTGCTTTAAAGCGGGGTAAAGGTGTCATTTTACTCGGTGCCCATTTAACCCCAGTGGAAATAGGAGTTCGTTTTTTAACCATGCATATTGCTCTTCATGCCATTTACCGCCCCCATGGAAATCCTTTGATGGAATATTTTATGAAAAAAAACCGTGAATGCCATGCAGAAAAGGCAATTACTCGCGATGCTGTACGTGACATGTTGCGAAGTCTTAAGCAAAATAAACCTCTTTGGCTTGCAACAGACCAAAATTTTGGACACAAACATAGTGTATTTGTGGATTTTTTTGGAATAAAAGCAGCCACCAACACTATCATCTCACGCTTAGTTCAGGTAAGTGGAGCAACTGTCGTACCGTTTTTTACTCAACGTTTAGAACATCATCAAGGTTACAAAGTGATTTTACAAGCGGCATTAGAACAATTTCCCAGTGGTGATAATGTACAAGATGCCTTGCAAATTAATCAATTAATTGAAGCGCAAATTCGTAAAGCCCCAGAACAATATTTATGGGTGCATCGGCGATTTAAAGATAGACCTCAGGGAGAGGCAAGTTTTTATCAATAAGGAACGTACATAAAATAACTTCAATAATTCACAATTCAAAAGCATTTTATCATACGTGTCCTTAAACTTTGTTCAAAGTTGATATTACAAATTAAGTTCAGAGGTAATGGGGTTATAATTGAAGCAGTAAGTGATAGCCGTTTTTTACTCATTGCGGGAAAACCTATTGGTGAACCGGTAGCCCGTCATGGCCCTTTTGTGATGAACACTTCTAAGGAGTTAGAGCAGGCTTATCATGATTACCATAACGGTTTTTTTGGTGAAATCAAGGAGAACGAACATGCAATGGCGAAATTCTAAAGATAGCTTACCAACGGTATTGATACACTGGCTGGTTGTGTTCGTAGTTATTGGCTTATTTGCGCTGGGTTTGTGGATAACAGAGTTGAGTTATTATGATCGCTGGTATCGTGATACATCATTTACCCATAAAAGTGTAGGTCTGCTTTTATTCATTTTAATTGTAATACGGCTGATGTGGATGATTTTCAATTCTAAACCGCACACCATCGGAAAAAACTGGAAGCATATCACGGCGAAGATCGTACATGGTTTGTTGTACGCGCTACTGTTTGCGATGATGATTAGTGGTTATTTGATTTCTACGGCAGACGAACGCGAGATTTCCGTATTTGGCTGGTTTGATGTTTCAGCGTATCTTTTCAAAAAATGTGGATAAACTTGCCTAAACCTGACAGGTTTCCAAAACCTATCAGGTTTTTTCCACAGAATTTAGAGAAGATACATCAATGTCCTGTTTTAAAAATAGACTCAGAAATTAATTACATCCCTTCTATTCGTATCACTGCTAAATCATAAAATTGCAACAGCTTTTCATCTTCATATAATACTTTTTCTGGCATTTTGGCAGCCATTTCAATGATGATGTGATAATCCTTTTGTTCCCAGGCTTTTTTAAAACCTGCTCGCATGACTTCCAAACGAAATTCTTTTAAACGTTTTTTTGGATTTTGGCGATATTGTTTAAATTCACGCAATAAATGGTTTTCACGCAATTTTTCTAAATCCCATGCTTTATTGGGATCAGGCACGTACCACCGTTCTATTGCGCGTTGTTGTAAAATAAGATTATCTTTTGTGAGATTGCGACACTCTTTAAAACGATTGGATAAATAACTATGAATTTGACTAGGTACTTCACCTGTGCCATCGTATTTCAAAAAGCTAAATTCTAATAGCGTATCCAATTCTGGCATAATTTCATATCTTTTCCATCCAACACCAATAAGCTTGATGAATTCTGGATGAATTTCTTGGCGCGTTGAAGGGCGTTTTTTTAGAAAATTGTGTAGCCAATCAATAGCAGTGCGTTCATCAGAAACAAACAGCTCTACTTGAGGTAATCGTTTTGCTTGTTGACGTTTTTGTTCATACACCTCAAATTGATCCAACCGAAAAATCATACCATCTATTTCTTTAAAATGTGTTCGCAATCCCGCTTGAAATTTTTGACTAGACAAGGGTACGGGATAACCATGTCCAATAAAATAAGCAACGGTGCGATCATATAAAATGCGTGGATCGCGTTCTACAATAAATTCAAGTTCACCGCTTTTACTTTTTATGAGGGGTAAATATTCTAAGTGGCTACTGATAAATTCCCACATACCTGCTTCTGTGCCAGCCATCTTTTCAAAACGCGCTTCTAAGCCACCATTGGGTTTATAAGCAGAAATAATCAAATCTTGTTTAACAGCAGTACTTGTTGTCACCGCTTTGAAACTTCCTTGTTGTTTGTCTAACGCAGAGACGTTAGCGATAATAAATCCTGCTTCTTGCAAAGTCGTTTGCAATGTATTCCAGACACTTGCTTGTGTATTAGAAAATTCCACCGTCATCCAATGCCCGGGCTTGAGAATACGAAATGCTTCCTTAAAACACACCACCATTAAAGTACGATAGTCGCTTAATTTTTTGCCTTGCGTTTTATTGACAATCGCTTCTGGCTGATTATTAGTAAAAACGTTAAGCCAGGATTCCCATAGAAAATTTAGCTCTGAATACATAAGATTAGAGCCAAAAGGCGGATCCAGGAAAATATAATCTACAGAATTATCCTCTAAATCAAATTTTGATGAAGATTTGCACTCTACAAAATTATGTGATTTGAGTTTACCCAGTATTTCGCTGAATAACTTCACTTTTTTATGACTTAATGCTTCAAGAATATTTTTCTCAACGGGCAAAGAACTAATATAAAGAGTCCCCGATTGATATCCAGTTAATACTGGTTTAGTGCCATTGCGTTTAAAAATAATACGACTCATTATTGTACTATGAGTCAGATTATAAGAAGAAACGAGCAATCGCAATATTGCATTTATTCTATTATTTTTATTGGAATATTTTGATGCGAGTGCCGCTAAAATCCATAAATTTCGCTTGGTATAAAAATGATGTATATGTGTCACACCAATAGCATCATTGCGGCGCGTTTCACCTCCTTCCATCATACGATCAATAGGAAACCAATATGGCATTTTTGCATTATCTATTTTTTCCAATAAAGCCAAATCAAACTCATCCGGTGTTTTTTGATAACGATTTTTTCCCAGCGAATAATTAATCAAAACAGGCACTTTTTTTGCTTGCCGTATCGTTTTTTGAATGGCAGAATCAAGCAATGTCACCCATGCTCTGTCCAAATTACGCTTTGTCAATGTTGCATCACAATGAGAACACGGAAATGTATCATTGACTTTCCCCGCTATTTTATCCACAGCTGTTTCCCAAAAAACCAGTTCTCCCGCACACTCAGGGCAAACAAATACATCAGACCATATCGTATAATGAATACGCCCTAAAGTAATCCATGTTGGACAATCCATGTCTCCTAAAACGACTTCTTTTATTTCCTTGGTATACTCTACAGTTTCTTTCACACAACTATGCAGGGTTTGATGCATCCAACCACATTCTACTTCAACTTCTTGCAAAATTCGTCTGGCTTCCTGATCAAAATTAATGCTATCCACTGGTGTATTATAATTATAAGCAATAAATGTCGCGACGGGTGACAAATCATTTAAAATGGCTCGTCGTACACCTAATTTAGAAAACGATTTCCAAATCATTTGACCATTTTCATTTTCTTCTTGTGCCTCAATGGTTTCATCTGCCAATACGCGATATCCCAATTCCTCAACAGCCCTTTTGTCATCACATAATTGCGCCGCTACTCCCGTCATACCAGTGCCACAAAAGCCGTCAAATATCACATCTCCCGGTTCTGTGTAGTGCAAAATATAGCGCATGATAGCTTTATGGGGAACTTTGGTATGATAGGAATGGGCATTATAAATGGGTGCATTTTTCCCCTCACTGACATCGGCTGCAAACGGCTCACGGTGATAATTTGGCTGATTTTCCTGTGTCCACTCTTTTAAAAAGTCAGGCAACCAAGGATTTGGACAAATCGTATAATAAGGTGGATCAGATAAAGCTAAAATGGCTTCATCAGTGGCATGAGGAAATCCTGCAATGTTTCTAAATTCAGGTTCTTGTAGTTTTTTGCGGAGTAATTCTAAAAAATAGACACGACGCGCTTCATCATTTTCAAAAGTAAAACCTAAGCATGTCACAGGTTGAGTCGTTAAATGATTTTTTAATAAACTGTTTAAATTATTCATTAAAATTCTAGTAGTTTTTATTGATTGTGATTATCGACATTAGAGTCCAAAGCAAAGCTTTGCACGAAGCTTTGTTTTAAATTCCAACACATCCTAAAAATATTTTTATTATACCCAATTTTTTAATTGAAATTATTTATCTAATAATTGGCAACGATAAATCATTCCATGTATAAAGCAGCAAAACTATCAAGTAAGAAAGTCCTGTATTCTCTAGGTTTTATTTTTTGCTGATGCTAAAAATTATAATAAAGTTTTGGTAAATATCTGGAAATAATAATGTATGGAATAATTTTTGCTTAATTCATAACTTATTGTTATTGAAAATATTCTTAAATATTAAAACCGTTTTTTTTCAAAAAATTGGATTTTTAACGATGTTTTCGTTTATTGACTAAATTTTTGTTATACAGCCGAGTTTCTTGCAAAACCCTTGTTTGTTGTTTGGTTTATTATGTTTTTTCAGTATCAATATTTTGCACACAAAAACTGATACCAAAAAATAGGATTTCCCGAACAACAAATTTTGTAATTAGTAAAAGTATTGTTATAAGTCACCT
>JAUCGK010000316.1 GCA_030378085.1 Candidatus Parabeggiatoa sp. HSG14 | reverse complement strand
GAAATGCAGACATATAAATGTTTAGTACTTCTTTCAACAGAACCTTTTCTATTTTGATGGAAGATAAATATATGTTTTGCAATCAATTAGTTACAAACCACGCAAATTACCAGAGAGCCAAAATATTAAAGCCACCCTTTTACCTGTTTCTCATGCTTTTCATTCTAAATTGATGGAACCTGCTGCCGAAATATTGGCAGCGCATTTAGCACAAATACCATTGCAACCTTTACAACAACGCGTTATCTCAACCATTACTGGCATGGAATTAAAACGAGAGGATGACTTAAAAATATTACTTAAACAACAAATGACTTCATCCGTTCGTTTTACCGAGGCTGTGAATATTGCTTTGCAAGAAACTGATTTATTTTTAGAAGTCGGTCCTGGTGAAATGCTTACTTCACTGGTTCGCCAAATGACTGATGTGCCTGTGATTCCATTGGATGTGGCTGGGCAATCTTTACAAGGATTTTTAAGTGCAATTGGTGCAGCTTACGTATTAGGGACACCAGTTAATCGTGAAGCTTTGTTTGCTGATCGTTTCACTCGTCCTTTTTCGCTAGATTGGCAACCCAAGTTTTTTGTAAACCCTTGCGAATTAGCACCACAACTTGAGGATTCTGGCATTTTGGATATTTCAAGCAGTGAGCGCACCATTGCATCTTCTAATGTCTTGGAAACTGCTATAACTGCCGATATTCCCCAAAAATCAGAACCTGTTGAAAATAAATCAATTAATGTATTAGAACGTCTTCGCAATTTAGTGGCAGAACGTGCTGATTTTCCTTCCAGTGCCATCCAAAATAATAGTCGATTATTGGCTGACTTGCATCTTAATTCGATTGCGGTGGGTCAGATTGTGTCTGAAGTTGGACAACAAATCGGTTTACAAGCACCGGCTGATCCAACCGCTTATGCAGATGCGAGCTTAGAACAAATAGCCCACGCAATGGAAGAACGAATGAGCAGTGGTGAAGTTGAAAAAGAACCATTGCCAGCCTTACCTGTGGGCATAGATGCTTGGATACGCCCATTTACGGTGGAATGGGTAGAATGTTCTTTACCTCAAAAATCATCTACATTAAAAGGAAATGGTAATTGGCAAGTATTTGGACATTACGAATATCAGCTAAAAGCACAGCTTGAGCAACGTCTTAACGAATGGGGAGAGAGTGGTGTTGCTTTATGTTTATTAGAAGAAGTGAATGAAACTCATATTGGTATGATATTAGAGGCCACAAAAACACTGTTCAATAAAGATAAATATACTAAACAACATTTTGTATTAGTGCAACATAGTACAAGTGTGGCCGCTTTTGCTCGGACTCTACATCGCGAACACCCTGATATTACCACTTGTACTATTACATTACCTTTTGACGATAATGCCATTGAACGTATTTTGACAGAAGTCCAAATGGCCAATGAGTACCATGAAGTTTACTATGATATTGAAAGCATTCGCCATGAACGAGTGTTAAAGCAGCTAAAGGCGGAATCTAAAGTAGAACAACCTCATATTCTAACGCCTGATGATATTTTGTTAGTAACTGGCGGTGGCAAAGGTATTACCGCTGAATGCGCGGCTGCACTGGCACAAGACAGCGGTACACGCTTAGTTTTATTAGGTAGAGCCTCCCCAGAAAAAGACGCTGAGCTTTCCAATAATTTAGCGCGTTTCCAAAAAATGGGAATAGATTTCAAATATTATCAAACTGATATTACAGATGTTGAAGCGGTAAAAAAGACAGTGACTGAGATAACCGATGAGTGGGGAGCCATTACAGCTATATTGCACGGTGCGGGTACAAATCAACCCACTTTAATTCGTAATCTTGAAGAAACTGCTTTTCAACAAACTTTAGCACCGAAAGTGGCTGGGCTACGCAATCTGTTAGCAGCGGTTAACCCAAAACAGTTACGCTTGTTAGTGAGTTTTGGTTCTATTATTGCCACCACAGGAATGCCTGGAGAAGCTGATTATGCAGTGGCTAATGAGTGGTTGGCTGCAATGACGACTCACTTCAAAAATGAATATCCAAATTGTCGTTGTTTAACTTTGGAATGGACGATTTGGTCAGGAATTGGTATGGGCAAGCGTTTGGGCAGTGATGAAATACTTGCTCAACAGGGTATCACACCCATTTCACCTGATGTTGGTATTGAGGTGTTACGCCAAACACTGGCAGAAAAAAAATGGCCTTCAACTGTTGTTGTAACAGGACGTATGCCTTCTGTCCTTACTTTGCGTATGGAACGTCCAGATATGCCATTTTTTCGGTTTTTAGAAAAGCCTCGCGTTTACTATCCTGGTATTGAATTGATTGTAGAGGCAGAAATTTCTCTTACTGCTGATCCTTATCTTAATGATCATGTTTATGAGGGAGAAAGACTTTTCCCAGCCGTGATGGGGTTAGAAGCGATGGCACAAGTGGCATCTGCTGTTCTTGGTACAAAAGAAGTACTTGCTTTTGAAAATATCGAATTTCCTCGCCCAGTCGTGGTTGAAAAAACAAAATCAGAAACACTGCAAATAGCAGCACTTGTCAGCAATGATGGAAAAGTGGATGTTGTATTGCGTTGTGCTAATACCGGATTTAAAGTGGATCATTTTCGGGCGCGTTGTTTATTTGAAGAAGAATTGTCCGCTTATCCTCATTTACAAGATGAGAAAGTCAATCATAGAGAAGCCTCGAAAAATGCTAGCCGAACCCTTCAAGAGTTACAAAAAATAGAAGATTCACTAAAGAAACAAACAGTACAATTTAATCCTGAACAAGAACTCTATGGCAGTTTGTTATTTCAAGAAAACCGTTTTAAACGTCTTCGTGCTTATCATCACATAGAAGCCACACAATGTACAAGTAACATTGCTGCTGATGATTCTGTCGTATGGTTTGGACGGTATTTATCGCCGGAACTGATATTAGGCGATCCGGGTTCACGAGATGCAACTATTCACGGGATTCAAGTCTGCACACCTCACGCACAGTTGTTGCCTGTTGGCGTAGATCGCATCAATTTTATAAATGCACAAAATGCCGGATCGTGGACAGTGTCTGCAAAAGAGCGTTGGCGTAAGGGAGATTTATTTTGCTATGATTTAACGGTTCAAGGACAAAACGGAGAATTATGGGAGACTTGGGAAGGACTCCGTTTACAAAAAGTTTCTCCGATTACATGGAAAAACGGATGGTTAATCCCTTTGTTAGCTCCATATCTTGAACGTCAAATTCAAGAATTGATGCCGGAAATTTCCTTACATGTCGTTATATCTCAAGACAGCAGTGAACGAGAGTCCTGTAGTGACAAAGCTATAAAAATGCTTTTGGGAACAAATACTGAACTAGTACATCGTCCAGATGGTAAACCCGAAGTACCAAATTCAGATATGAATGTATCTATAAGCCATGTGGGAGATTTAACGTTAGCTGTTGCAGGAATAATGTCAATCGCTTGTGATTTGGAACCTGTTATTAAACGAGAAGCACAAACTTGGGAGGATTTATTAGGTATTCACCGAGATTTGGTGGATATCATTTCTCAGGAAACGGGAGAAAATAACGATAAAGCGGCTACCAGAATTTGGACAGCGCGGGAATGTCTTAAAAAAATGGGGACTACTTTAGATACGCCTTTAACGATAAAATCTTGCGAAACGAAAGGTTGGATTTTACTCAACGCGGGAGACATGACGCTTTGCTCATCAGTGGTTTCAGTGAAAACAAGCGATACACCACTGGCGATTGCTGTGTTAATTGGTAAGGAATGAGACTGATTATAACGAATTTTGGGGACACCCGACCCCACCAACCCCCTGTACACAGGGGGAAGTCCCAAAATAGAAAAATTAAAGCAAATTGGCTTAAATCTATTTGGCTCACATCCAAACTCAATTCAGGCATCACTTCAAAACGCTCATCACAACCAATTAATACGGTTAAACGCCCTTGTGTACGACTGTGAACAACAGAACCTCTATCATCTAATGCCTTTGATTCTTTTTCATTATCGAAAATTTCATTTTTAATATCCTTTAACATCTCACTCATATTTTTACTCGCTACAATCAATAACTTTTAGGGTTTACCCACAAATCCTATTAACATTGTTACCGATTCTTCATCTTGATTATCATAATAGATTTGCACATTTAAACGCCGTAATTCCTTATCTGCTGTTTCTGAAATAGTCATCTGCCAAAACCATTCTCGATCCGCCATCATGGCTGTACCCTCTTGTTTTCCTAACCTTGGCCATTTTTCCATGATTGAAATTTCTGCGAGTACATTCATCGCTACCCAGTGTGCCAATGTTTTATCACGTAAATAACGGATATTTTCGGTATTTTCTATGCTGACTTTCATTACAGCTGCCAACGCAATAGCAAGAATCGCCAACGCCACTAATACTTCTAATAAAGTAAATCCCTTATTTTTAAAATACTTCATCTCGTTGTATATTCATTATCCCTGTTACTGTACCTGTCAATCGATAACGCAAAGTTTCATCGGATTCAACTGTAAATATGACTTCAAATGGGGTAAATTCACCACTAGAAAGTAACCATAATTGCGGCTCATTTTTGGTGTTATTTAAAATAACGGGTTCACCTTCTAAGCGAATTTCAGTTTGTATTCCAGATGGTAAGATACGAGGGCGGAAAAGATCATCTTGTTGCATTGTCAACACTTGTCCGTTTTCATAAAAACGATAACCTTCCTTTTCAAAATAAACGCCCATTTCTTTAGCTTGCATAATGGCTTCTTCACTTGCTAACGTCAATAATGAAGCAAGACGCTGGACTTCTTGCTCTAATTTTCGTGCCTGCCCACCATCACCGATAGATAATGTGGCAAAACCTAAAATCACACCAATAATAACCATAACAACCATGATTTCTATCAGCGTAAAACCCTTTATTTTATAAAATAAGTGAAACATGTTTTTTAAGAATGAAAGATAAAAATTGACCAAAGGAAACAATTTTCATTTGTGAGTTTAACACATAAGGTATTGTTAGGAATGGATACAAAATAACTTCCTTAACAACCACCCCCTAACCCCCTCCTTACTAAGATCTAATCTTTACCCACAAGTAGGTAAACTTATTGAAATCAATAGATTTTTGTTATAGGGAGATATCACTCTAAAAGGAAACTGGCAAAAATTTGTTCTCTCGTCATGCTTGGATTTCATGGGTGTTATGATGTTATATAACCTTACTATTTATACGATTAAATAATTTTAGGGTACTTGTGGGTAAAGATTAGTTACTAAGGT
>JAUCGK010000493.1 GCA_030378085.1 Candidatus Parabeggiatoa sp. HSG14 | reverse complement strand
GATGTTTGGTTCCACCCGTGTACGGGGGGTTAGGGGGGTATCCCCAAAATCTGTTACAATCAGCAAAATTTCATTTTGCACTACTCTGGTATTCACTTTTGAAGTACAGTGCGTAACATCAGTTATTCATAATAAAATATCCTTTCATTTCAAGTCATTTCAAGATTTCATTCGTTAATATTAATTTTCTTATATTACATTGCAACCTGATAATTTTAATTGGAGGCTAATACTTTGGTTTCCAAAATAAATTGGGAACGAAGCAATAACGCAATTAGGAGTCCAAAATTTATTTTGGATATCGTGTGATATTGCAAGTTAAAATCTATTTTAAAAAACAATAATCTATATATTTGGTATATAAATTGCTTAAAATATTTTAATGAAATGTGATGATTTATAGTATTCATTTATTTGAGAAAAATTCTAGGAAAAATCAAAGAAAGTTTGCCATTTTTTCTCCCTTTACAATTTTCTTCCACTACTAATCTTGACCAAGTTAAAAATTTTAGTGGTAAAGTTCTAAATTTAAAAACCATTAAAAGTTGAATAATAAATTTACAAGTATACTCAATTTAATCTTGCTGTAAATAATTTGGTGATAAATGTATTAACACTCCCCTAAATTCCCTTTCAAAAAGGGACTTGCAATAAAGTCACCAAAAAATTTACCGTAACAAACTTTGATAGTGCTACATAGTGGCGTACAAAGCTTCGTTTTGGAGTCCAGTAAATAGAACTATTACAAATTTATCAAGATAACTACAAATAATCTCGTGAAAAGAAGGTTTCCAAAAATGCGTAATCAATCTCTTTTAAAAAACTCATTAAGGCTAACTATCGTAAAATGCCTAATAATAGCGAGTGTCACTTTAACCACTGGCTTAAGTACTACAGCAAAAGCCGATGTCTGCGATTTTATCTATGGCGTATATGATAAAGGACTTAACAGTTCCCAATTCGTCAAAATTGATCCTGACACTTTTACAATCCAAGAGCTGGGTTATGACGATTCGGGATACCACTCAGGACTTGATATTAAAGGCTTAGCTCTGAGTCACAAAAATAAAATGTATACGTATTCTAGTGATGAAGCGGCTGAAGTTGGACTTCTATATGAAGTAGAGATAGAAACGGGACAAATTATTGGTCAAGGCCATATTTGCTTTGAGATTTCGGGAGAAGTTGAGGTGGCAGAAGAGGTAAAAGATTTATTGCCAACGACAATATGTGGCACAGAAATCTCTGCTATTTCGTTTCATCCCAGTGGTAGTCTTTCGGCATGGTCAGAAGAATGTGGGCTAGTTGATGTTAATTTGGATGATCCGACTGATTCTAAGTTAGTCGTTCCTTTTGCAACTGATAAGTTTAAAGCTTGCCTTTCAACAAATAAAAAAGACTGGCAACGCTACACCTCTCACATAGAAGATATCACATGGGATAACACAGGCGAAATTCTTTATGTCGCTAATGGAAGTAATATTGAAGCTTATCAATTCAGTAATGAAGATACTATTTCATTGTCAAAGATTTACCTGATAGGCGGAACTCATGTTGAAACAATTGAGATGTTACCAGATAACAATACCTTGATATTCAAGCATAATTCTCGTACTCTTAAGACACTGAATCTGGTAAAAAATGTTGTAGAAACAGTTAATAACGATGTCAGTCCTTATAATGACATAAAAGCTGTTGCTGCATGTGTTAAGCCTATAAAATCTAATGAAACCACCGATAAACCAATCGGTAATCCAAATGCTTCTTGTCCAGCAGACACAATAATAATGGCTAAGTTTGAATGGAAAGACAACACTTATGTCTTTGAAAAGTCTGAAGGGAGTAAAAACGTTGTCACTATCAGTGATGGTGCAACTGCAACAGGTGGTACGTGGAGTTCAACTGCTAATATCACTCATTTCATTGTGAAAGGGGGGACTACCACAGAAGTTTATAACACAAAATCTCCAACAGGTGGTGAATTTAACAGTAATGCTCTTGTCAATATTGATGGGCAAATTGCGGATATTTCTAACATTCAGTTCTGCGGTTCCTCTGTAGATGAGACAGAGTCAGAACCAAAGACGATTCCGAAACCGGAAACAGTTTCTAAATCAGAACCACAAGTTTGTATTATGGACAATCTGAGTAAAAATTGGACTTATACAACTGACTACATAGCTGATGCACAGATACTGCTAAACTTGAAATTTTTGGTATGGCAAAATAAGAAAACAGTGTCATTACCTTGATAATTCATCAAGCCTTCAAGTTAAGGAACGAGGATTTTATAAAATCCCAAACTAAGAATTTAATAATGTCCACGTTTAAACCTGACAAGTTTGGTTCAAGCGTTTTTTCAGTTATAGCCAGTTTCCAATCAGTAAAAAGGGTGCCCAATAAGCAGGATGTTTGAATGCCCGTTGCATTATCAATTTTTTCTGGGCTTCTTGAAGTGCTTGAGCTTTAGATAATTCCGGATGATTTATCAATTGTTGGTAAAATGCTACCATCAGTTGAGAGGTTGCTTTGTCTTTTACAGACCATAAGCTTGCTAAAGCACTTCTTGCTCCCGCTTTAATGGCAACACCTGCCAATCCTAGTGCAGCCCTTTCATCTCCTACCGCTGTTTGACAAGCACTTAATGTCAGTAGCTCTACGGGTTTTTGGTGAGCATTAAATTTCATCAATTTTTCCAATTTATCCATAGTAAGCTTGTTATCGTAAACCAATAAAAAAGTCTTTTTTGGATCACGTTCAAATTGACCATGAGAGGCAATATGTACAATTGAGTAAGATGTATTTCGTAGGGATTGATTGATAGCGTCAAGCGTAAAGTTTTGGTTGAGTAATACATGGTAATTATTGAACAGCGGCTCTATATTGTTGATTTCTTTTTTTACCTTAATAAGTCCAGGAAATCCTTGCACTGATTCAGATAAGCCATTAAGTAATACTTTGATATTTTGTCTATGTTTAGGTAAAGGATGAGAACCTGTTAAATTGATACCTGGCGTGGTGGCAATCGCAAAGTTTTCAATTAAAAACTTCTTCCTTTTTTTATCAAATAAAGCAGCCAGCGGTACTGTGCGAAGTGGGCCATCAGGAACAATCACTAGCGTGTTAATGTTTTTAACTGCAAGTTGTTCCCTCAATGGTGCAATTAACCAGTTATAGAGTTGTATTGATTGTTTATAAAAGCGTTTTTTACTTCCAAGGTTTTGTATATTGTTGCGAAATTGTTCCACGGTTAACTTCAATGTCTCAAAGCCTACAGGTATTGCTATTTTGTGAATCCTATCAGACATAAGAAGTAATAATTCTATGCGATTTGGAAGTAAAATGGGATAAAATATAGCCGTTTTTTTGTTGAGTATTTGAGATAAATCTAATTTTTCTTTTTCGTCTAATTTTTTAGGTTGATCAGATTGTGTTTTTTTGTACTTCAAAAAATGCTTCATTGTTTTTTTCAGTGGACCCAAGGAAGTTCCATAAGAGATACAATTATCCTGAAAATACTCTTTTAATTCGATCTCTTTTAGAAGTTCAATACTATTTATAGCTTGTTCTAAAAATTGTGCGTGGAAATGAGGTGACAAGGTAGTCGTTGCTTGTTGGAGTAACACATCGGCAAGGTCAAAATACACAGGGCGGATGCGTTCATAAAACACTTCTTGACTATCACGTTGTCCTATCAATAGTTCTGCTTGAATAGGGTCTAAATGATAAAGTGCCTGTTGATAAGCTTTTGTTGCACGCGCTAAATATTCTTGTTTTTCTATACAATTTCTTATGTTGCAAGATTTTTCTGATAATGTTTGTAAAAGATGACCTTGTTGCCATTCCCAAAGATATAAAATACTGGGATCATCTTGAGCAAGAAATATTGCTTGACGAGTCAGTTGTAAAGCTTCTTGATAACGTTGTTTGCGTTCATAAACTTGTCCTAAAAATCCCTTAGCATAAGCCATCAAATATTTATCTTTTTGTTGTTCGCTCAATCGTAGTACTTCACTAAAAATGTGATAAGCAACTAAAAGCTGTTTTTCTTCCAAATCATATTGTTTTTTCATTAAAAAGTGCTTATGAAGACGCAATGCCAATTGTCCCAAACCAAGCATAATAAATCTTTTGTCATAACTATTAGGAAGTTCAGAAGCAAGTGAACTGGCAGTTTCCAACATAACAAGGCTTTCTTTGATATTGTTTTGCACTTTTTTTATAAAGGGCATAATAATCCCTTGATACTTTTTATCAAGTCTTGCCTTCAGCTCTTGTAATTTTTCGTTGACTTTGAGGTGGGCTTGTATCTGATTGGTTAATGACTTGATTTGTAAGAGTGTATCTCCACCGTTTTTAGCAAGTTGGGCAGATTCTTGGTAAACTTTCAATGCTTCTAAATAGGCGTATTTGACAAAATCATCCCTATCCGCATAGGTTTGTTGAATAAGCCATATATTACCCAGATTATTTAACAGGTGAGCCAAAATTAATGGGGCATCCAAGGTACGAGCAACACTAAGACTTTCGTCCACGTATTTTTTGGCTTCTTCCGGTTGCCGCATAGCGAGCAATATATCACTCAAATGACTATGTGTTAACACCTGTTGTTTAGGGATACCACTTTTTTTAGCCATAGGCAACGCTTGTTCATAAAGCATTGTATAAGCAGAAGAATAATTTCCTGTCGCTTGATAAGCGACTGCAAGGCGAATTAATAAATCAATATATTGATTGGTTTTTAATTTAGGTTGATTTAGTGCAGTTTCCCAATGTTGAATGGCTTGTACAAATGCACCACGCTGGAAAAAAATTTGTCCTTGTTGCAACAAATCAGCTTCTGTTGACAATTGAATGTCTCGACTGATAGCAATTGTTTGGGTAGAAATAAACCCTAAACTAAAAAACAGTAGTATTTTCAAAAAATGTTGTCGCATAGTTATCAAAGTCTTAAATCCAAAAACTTAAAGGTTTAGGGTATATATAGTGTTTCCCGATTGAATAAAGTACAACCTCCCCTAAATCCCCTCCTTAAATTAAGGAGGGGACTTGTACCTGACGCAATCAGGAAAGTACAACCTCCCCTAAATCCCCTCCTTAAATTAACTAATCTTTACCCACAAGTACCCTAAAATTATTTAATCGTATAAATAGTAAGGTTATATAACATTGTAACACCCATGAAATCCAAGCATGACGAGAGGACAAATTTTTGCCCGTTTCCTTTTAGAGTGATATCTCCCTATAACAAAAACCTATTGATTTCAATAAGTTTACCTACTTGTGGGTAAAGATTAG
>JAUCGK010000315.1 GCA_030378085.1 Candidatus Parabeggiatoa sp. HSG14 | reverse complement strand
AAAAAAGTACACAAAAATTTTTTGACATAAAAAATGGAGTTCTGAGCCAAAACTTTGGATATTTTTGAAGTTTAATGTGCAGACTCAAAAAAGTTAAAATATTTGTATCTACTTAACCAAGGAAAAATTTTAATGGTACACCAACCTCACATTTTTTGAATTTTTGAATTTTTATTTCACATCCATTTTCTAAAAAAACTGTAATAGAGTTTGTATAATGGGCAAAAATATGTTTGAAAGTAAAATGTCTTCATAAAGAATTTTTTCAAAAAAGTCGATTTATCACAATTTTAGTTTATTGTAATTTAAAAAAAGCTTGCGAAAAGAATATCAAAAATTGTATCATTGAGGAAGATTAATAAAGCTTTGTAAAATGGACTATGGTAAATTCAATGATGAGATAAACTGTATCCACTTTAAATTTTGATTAAGGAAAAATAATAATGAATAAAGAGAAAAAAGCGGAAGAAGTACTCTACTGTTCGACACCCGCTATGTTTAGAAATCGACCATTTTTGTTTATTTCGTGTCTTATTATGGTTTTTCTTCCACTTTTGGCAGCTATTGGAACACTGACAATGCCAACAGGTGTTGTGCTGCTTTTTAGTGTTTTTTTGGTAAGTATTGGAGGAATGGTTTTGTTTTTTTGGTGGTTGAAAGTTGTTAACACCCAACTTGCTGTTACAAATGAACGGGTAACATTTAGAACAGGTATTCTTTCCAAAAATATACGAGAGATTTTTTTGTCAGATATTCGGAGTGTCCAAATAAGCCAAACTCTTTTACAACGGATTTTAGGAACAGGTTGGGTAGAAATTGCGAGTGCCGCAAGTTCTGAAGCTGAAATTACAATTGATGGTATCCCGCAAGCCTATGAAGTCAAAAGAATTATAGATGAAAATCGGCGTCAACTTCGGAATGAAAAAGAGATTAGGGAGACTAATGAATAATTGATTATAATAAACATATCTCAAAAAATGATGAGGTATTTATTTATGGGATGTAACAACAAATAATTCATATAGTGAGGAACATGCATAAAATAACTTCAGTTAGTTTTTTCTCAATACAACAACATGGAAATAACTATCAATAGAGACTTTATTTTAAGCATGTTTCTAAAAAATCAAAGTGATCTTTAAAATAATCTTGGGTTGAATACAGTTTAGATCGAATGTTGAATACAGTTTAGATCGAATTATGAAAAATCAAGGTAATACTCTTGCATTATTCTCTAAATATATATTTAAATAAGCTTAAAATATAAAATCAAAGCTATTATAAAGTTTATAATTTTACTTTATGTGACCTTGATTTAAACCATCTCCCTTAGGAATGTGCAGCAAACCTGACAGGTTTTTAAAACCTGTCAGGTTTAGTTGTCTAAGTTATTTTATGCACGTTCCTTATTGCCAAAATCAATTTCCCGCCAATAATTTATGCACGGTTTTACTCGTATTTTCCAAACTAAACCCACCCGTTTTTTCATGTTCAATATAGAGCAAACACGCCTCAATCATCTCATTGTTTAATGTCCGTAATTGTTCTTCATAATAATTTTCATCTATCCTTAAAGTTTCTCCAAATAGTGCAACATGGATGTGATTGACGGCTTTAATATCGTTCAAACGTTCATCAAAGTATTTCAACACACGACTAACAAGATATCTTTCCTTGGCATTAGATAACACTTCCAAAGCATTGCCTTGATTTGCACGACTTAAAGATTGCAAACCTCTACTCACCCTTTGAAAAAATTCTATATTTTGGTCAGAGGCAAAAGTAATAATAGTTAAAATATGAAGTAAATGATCTTCAGCAATTTCCAACAATACTTTTGTGATTAAATCACAAACTTTACTGGTTTGCCCCATTGATTCATGTAACTTTAATAACCCATTGACTTGTACAAATTTTTTGAGTGCTTCATCAGCCTCCCGCCGTAATTGTTGGCGGTGTTCATCATTGAGTTTGGGATAAATAAGCGACAAAATCTCAAATCGTTGTTGTACTGAAATATTTTCAGAAAACACATATTCGAGAAGAGTTGTTTTACACACGCCAAGACTGAGTCTTAATAATTCTTTGCTTTCAGTTACTAAAATACGATCTCTAGCCCCTAACAACCGGATAATAGGTAACCAATCATCCAAAGATTGACATTCTTTAAGTGCCCGTAAAGCCGCAATTTTCATTTCCTTATCAGGAGAATCCAGTGCTTTAATAAGGATATTTTTGTGAGGTTCTAGCTGTCCTTCAAGCATACGAATAAATGCAGTAAATGCGGCCAAACGTATTTCGGACTTTTCGCTACTAATAAAAGGTAAAACTTTATCACTATAGTGAGATTGACGTAAATTACCTAATGCGTATAAGTAAAGAGCTGTGTCTGATGATTGAGGTCCAGAAAGACGAGTCAAAATTTGTTTTTCAATCAATACTTGATGCGGATAGTTTGGATGATGATACAAACATAAGCATGCTTCAACAAATACTTTAGCAGTTGGATGTGTTAATAACTTTTCTATTGTATTATTGAAATTGACCGATTTAAATTGGGCAAGATTTTTCAGAATTAATGGTAAAACTTCGGCATCTTTTTCTGTTTGTAACGCCTCTACCAAATAAGTCAAATTGGAATAAGATTGTGTTAGCGCAGCTAGAGTATTAATACAGTGTTCTTTTATTTGGAAAGCTTGTGTTTTAAGTAATAATTCACCTACTTGATTAACAAAAGAATTTAATCTTAGAACACGAATCATTTCCAAGGCAGCAATGACATGGTATGGGTCAGTACTACTCAAATTTTGTTCTATAACTTGTTTGAGACTACTATTACCTCTATCGCTGACATTAAGATTAGCCTGACGATCAAAAAGTTCACGGTTGAGAAGACTGAATACACCTTTGTCATAGGCTGCCCATTGCGGTAAAGCAACTAAAAATCCTAATACTGAGACGATAAAAACAATCAAAGGTAATAGATACCAACGTTGTTCCTCTGGAAAAGTAAATTTAAGGGGAGCTATTAAGGAATCAGCACCGATATTAGTTATCAAAATTAAAAAAGTACCCGCAATAACTGTTGCTAACGGAAATACAATACCATTTAGAAAAGCTTTGTTAGTTCCCCATAGATTTGGGGGAATTGCATTAAATAGTAAATTATTGGCAGGGGTACGCAAAGCACCACGCATTTCCTGATTAACAAATTGGGTGATAACCCCTAAACTCAACATCATTATCGTACTATCAACAATTTGACCCTGCGCTTTCATGTAAAAATAAACAAATAATCCTAAAGCCACAGTTGCTGACAATATAGGATAAAGTATATTACTGATACCCACACCTAACCTCATTACAAGGCGTGAAGTAAAAAACAATTGGATAAATAACCAAGCTAAATTGGCAAATATCTCGTAGGTTGCAAAAAACGTTGCTCGTTGAGTGGCATCTGGAAAAATCTTAAAATAAATAATCGTTTGATATTGGTATTCTAATAGTTTGTTAGCAATTACAAATAACATTAAACCAAAAGACATATAAATCATCAATTTAGAACCGATGATATATTTAAAAGCGGCTATCAATTCACTTAAAGGGTTTTTATGTTTCAACTGAGCATTGCTAGTACGTACTGGACTCAAACGTGCATTAATAATACGTAATAGCCAAAATGCGCTAAAACAAGCCATGCCTAACACCACAACTAACTGTTGTGGCTGAAATTGAAAAACACTTAATAAAACAACTAAGGCAGTCCCTCCCAACGCGCCACCAATAGGAATGCCAGCATTGATAACGGGTGTCACGCGCTTGACTTGAACAGCTGTAAAATAAGAAGCCACCACACTACCAGTGTGGATAGAAATTAAAATGTAAAAAAAGAAAAAACCAACGAAGAAAAATCCATATACCCAGCTAAGCTCTTCAGACCAATATATCGTTAAAAAAAACAAAAATTGTGCAAAGATTGAAAATATGGCTGTTGCCAGTAGAAAAAATCCTAAAATTGTTAACCCACTGAATTTATTAGTATAGTGAGCATAGAGTATAGAACCTAGCATCACCGCCAAATCTATGGAAATAAATGTAAGAGGAAGTGTGTCACCACCCAATTCTTCCATTAATAAGGTCATGCCAATGCTACGCGCAAAACTGGCACCAAAAGAAAATACCAGCAACACCAAAAAGAAATAAAGTACCCCATCCCATTCGTTGGGTTTGATGGATAACAAATGGCCAAAAAAACGTGCTACCATAATTTGTGAAGAGTGACAGTAATCAAGTGATGAGTGATAATTCTAAAAATTCGTAACCCTTCACTCTTAACTTCTGTTAAGAACCATACCACGCATACGACTAATCAACACTTTGATAAAACCAAAGGCAATAGCGGGATATTCGTGGGCCAACTGTTCCATGTCATTACGTTCAATAACCAAAAATGTACATCGTCCAGAGCAGCGAGCTGTGGCAGTACGAGTTTCAGCATCAAACAATGACAATTCTCCTAAAAAATCATTTTCTTTCAATGTGGCAAGATGCTTTTCTTCGCCTTCTTTATTTTTTTTAAGAATCATTACTTCACCAGAGACGACAATAAACAACCTATCACCAATATCATCTTCATGAAATAAAGTATGTCCATCTTCATAAGCCTCTTCGCTGGCAATCGTCGATATCATGTGGAGATCCTCTGTTTTCAACATTGAAAACAAGGGAACCTTATTAAGAACAATGATTTTTTCTAGTGGGATCATCACGTCAGGTATACATAACGTTAGTTTATGATCTGAGCAGAAAAGCCTTTGAATACAGTACTTTTGCTTGCCACGAGGTGTGTTAGAATTTATCGAACCTACGTTTGACGTGAGTTATCAAGGTGGTTTGACTGCAAAAGCTCAAGCGTTTTATTCTGCATCATGTCAATGTCCTTTAACCAATAATAGGATTTTAAATGATGCAAGTAACGAAAATTCACCATAAATTATGACCATTTACAATTTCCTCACATGGTTTGATTTTTATGCAATGCATACTCAGAACATCTACTTTATGAGGATAATTTAACTCAAGTTGTCACCTATAATCCGCTGAAATATTTTAAAATATTTTAAAATTAACTGTTTATAGAAAAATCGGTTTACATAAGCTGTTAGCTGTGAATAAAGAAATCAATCAATCTGTTATTTATTAGGTGGCAACTTGGGTTAATTTATTATTTCAAAGTTATTTTTTTAAACTATGGGTTTGTCCCATCTTAAAAATTAGTAGCCTTGATGAAGGTACGCTTCCTATCATGGCAGCAAAATTATGACCAATCTTTAAATCAGATCAATGAACAGTTATTTATTTGTAAC
>JAUCGK010000400.1 GCA_030378085.1 Candidatus Parabeggiatoa sp. HSG14 | reverse complement strand
TTTAAATCCTTTATTATATACAATCCCTGTAGTTAAGGTTTTTTTAAATCCTTTATTATATACAATCCCTGTAGTTAAGGTTTTTTTAAATCCTTTATTATATACAATCCCTGTAGTTAAGGTTTTTCATCGTTCCCAAATTTTATTTGGGAACGCACTGCCAAGAAGCTTTGCTTCGCTAAGGAATTTAGGCTTTAATTTAACAACAGCTTTATCAACATACTAAGAAAAAATAATGAACCAAAGAGTCAATATTGTTATTGAAAAAGATGAAAATGGTTATTATGCCTATTGTCCAGAATTGTCAGGTTGCCAAAGCCAAGGAGAGACATTTGAAGAAATCAATGCCAATATCAAAGAAGCAGTAGAACTTTACCTCGAAACCCTCTCGCTATAAATAGGATGCTGGAGCGTCCTAAGTTTTTCTCGCTCCCAAACTCTGTTCTCATCGTTATACACAAATATTTTAGTATTTGAAATAAAAGTATATTTCGTAGGGTGGGTAGAGCGATAGCGCAACTACGTTCCGGAACGTTCAACCCACCATCTTAGCGAATCGGTGGGTTTCGTACCTCTACCCACCCTACATTTCTAAATTACTTTTGAAGCGAAGCTTCTTATGCAGTGCGTTCCCAAGTAAAACTTGGGAACGATGAAAAATTGGCTTAAAACGTACTCAGTTTGTACAGCCTAATATCATCTTATTGGATGTAATGATGCAGGGTATAGATGGTGTGGTTAATGTGGGCAAGTTTGTGGTTTGTATTTTTTTTGTTATTAGTTAATGTTACGCAGATGGCTTCCAAACTTTCGTTTCAAATTTATTTTGCCAATTGAGAGTGCAACTCCTCGCAAAATAAATTTTGCACTCCTTTATTCACTTTTGGAAGTGCAGTGCGTAACATCAGTTATTAGGACTTGGAAAAAAAATCGCAAAAGGAGTGGCTGCATGGGTACTTATCAATGCCATTGTCACTGGTGTATCAGGTTATCTAATCCTGATTGAGATTTGGCCTTGGTTATGATGTGTAATAAAGTCTTGTTTCGGCAATTAGTTTTATATAGCGTTTCGCGATTGCATCAGGTACAAGTCCCCTCTTTAATTAACTAACCTTTACCTACAAGTAGGTAAGCCTATTGAAATCAATAGGTTTTTGTTATAGGGAGATATCACTAATAAAATTGGCAAAAATTTGTCCTCGTGCTTGGATTTCATGGGTGTTACGACTCTCTATAACCTTACTATTTATACGATTAAATAATTTTTGGGTACTTGTGGGTAAAGGTTAGTTAATTAAGGAGGGGATTTAGGGGAGGTTGTACTTTACCCAATCGCGAAACGCTATAGTAATAATGGTTAATGATTATTTAGGAACGTGCATGAAATAATTTACCCAACTATTGAGTCAAACCTGACAGGTTTTTAAAACCTGTCAGGTTTAGTTGTCGATTTTATTTCGTGCATGTTCCTTAGTAAAATTATCAACTATTAAAGTATACTCCAAACGTTCAAGATTTCGGATTTTCAAAATTCTGTTGGAGTAGTCATTTCGTTCATTATCGTAGCGATTTCCCGAAACAATAAAAACCGAAAAACTAAACGTTTGAAGTATATATAAATGTCGTTGATACAATCAAAAAATGCTATAACTAAAGCTTTTATTATTAGCTGATGTTATTAGCTGATGTTACGCAGATAGCTTTCAAACTGGAGTGCAAAATTGAGGACACCCCCCTAACCCCCCGTACACAGGGGGAAGTCCCAAAATAGAAAAAGCAAAGTGTCAAATGATGTTTGGTTCCACCCGTGTACGGGGGGTTAGGGGGGTGTCCCTAAAATTATTTGAAGTACAGTGCGTAACATCAGTTATTAGTTAAAACTAAAAGCAAGAAAAAACGTAAAAAACCGAGTTTCTATAGCACAAATTTTCAGGTATTTTGTAGAGTGGAAACCAAAAATGTTGTCCACTCTAAATCCATAAGACCTGAAAACTTCAATACTTAAACCAAGCTCTGAATCAATAACAATAGGAAAAACCATTTTATGGAAAATAATTCGGTTATGGCAGAATTTGCTAATCACACTCCAGAAGAATTGGTGGCTGAAATTCTTCGTTTGAAAGATGAATTGAAAAAGAGTGATAGCAACTACAAAAATGCTGGAAAAGCATTTGATATGGAAAAGGACAAGCTCAAAAATATTTTTGAAGCAATACAGGACGGTATCTACATTGTGAACAGGGAATGTGACATTGAGTATGTTAATCCGGTACTCGAAAAGCAATTCGGTCCCTACCAGGGTCACAAGTGCTATGCATATTTTCATGGCAGAGATGAAGTTTGTCCCTGGTGTAAAAATGAAGATGTTCATGCTGGAAAAACAGTGCAATGGGAATGGACATCTGCGGCTGGCACCACTTTTGATTTACTTGATACTCCCTTGAAAAATCAAGATGGTACTATCTCGAAGCTTGAACTATTCCGTGATATTAGCGACAGAAAAAAGATAGAAGATGAACTAAAAAAATCTCACGATGATCTTGCAGATCGTACCCAAGAATTGTCTACTACCCTCGATCATCTCAAAAAGACTCAGAACCAATTAGTAGACTCCGAAAAAATGGCATCGCTAGGACGCTTAGTGGCTGGTTTTGCCCATGAACTTAATACACCTATTGGTGTCGCCATTGGCAGTGCCTCCATGTTACAAAGAAAAGCCAAACAAGTTAGTGTTTTAATGGATCAAGAAGAAGTAGACGTGGATGAATTGCTCGCTACATTGAAAAGCATTGATAAGGGTTCGGTTTTGATCTTATCCAACTTAGAACGGGCTGCCAATTTAGTCACCAGCTTCAAACGTACTGCCGTCGATCAAACTTCCGATGAAGCGAGAGTATTTCACGTTCATCAGGTGCTTAACGATACTATTAATACCTTAAGCAACCGTTTTAAAAAGACTGATATTGTTATTCAAATGGATTGTCCGGATAACATTAAGGTAAAAAGCTTACCCGGTGCTTTGGATCAAATTATAACTAACCTGCTGATGAATAGCTTCACGCACGGTTTTAATGAAGGGCAAAATGCGGGTATTATCCAAATCAATATTCAACTACTTGATGGAGAGCAATTACATTTAGAATATTCTGACAACGGCAAAGGTATTGCATCTGAGAATCTAGAAAAAATCTTTGAGCCGTTTTTTACCACTCATCGCGCTCATGGTGGCAGCGGTTTGGGAATGTATATCTGCTATAATCTTGTTACCACTCAATTGCATGGTACGCTTACTTGTGAAAGTATAGTTAGTGAAGGCGTTGTGTTTAAGATTGATTATCCAATAGAAATCCAAAAATAACTACGATGATTGTATATATAGCGTTTCCCGATTGCGTCAGGTACAAGTCCCCTCCTTAATTAAGAAAGAGATTTAGGGGAGGTTGTACTTTATCCAATCGGGAAACGCTATAAAAAAGGATTGATGCCCAAATTGACCCGATCTTTCATTACAAACTGATGTTACGCAGAGAGCGGTAAAATCGCCGGAGTGCAAAACTTATTTTGCAAAAACGTCCGCTAGACCTGCCAGGTTTTCAAAATCTGGCAGGTCTTAAAATCCGAAAAACGTTCAGAGTATATTTGTCTCGTTCATTGCGCGAAGTTGATTTCCCGAAACCCAAGTAGCGTCTGAGTTTCTAAAAATCCTGCCTCATTCCATTCACCCCCAATTTTGGCATTGGCAAAGGTATTGATTAATTAATCTTTTGTTTTCAACAATGCCAATATAAGCATTAATGCGAATATAAGCATTTTCAGTAAGATACCGATATTTTTCGATTTTTCGGAGGGAAATCATTCATTGCAAAATAAATTTTGCACTCTTGTTTGAAAGTTCCCAGTGTAATATCACTTGTAAACAGTTCTATAGTTTTTCAGATAAATAATTTCACACACTAAACCTGACAGGTTTTGGAAACCTGTCAGGTTTTTGGACGTTATTTTTCTGAACATCTATATTAAAGGAAAAACAACCAATGAAATTAGTCAGAAAGAAAAAAGATGGTAGTGCAGCCGAGATAAAAACAACTTCGAGTCAAGCTAAAATCGAATTGCTATCTTGGAAAGTGCTAATTGTTGATGATGAAATAGATATTCACGAAATGACTCTGTTAGGTTTGGAAGACTTTCGATTTGCAAACCGAACCTTGCAAATCTTTCAAGCGATGTCTGGCATCGAAGCCCAAAAAATTTTAAAAGCGGAACCTGATATTGCAGTGGCCTTAATTGATGTCGTCATGGAAACCGATGATGCTGGCTTACAACTCGTCAATTACATTCGCAACGAACTAAAATACTCCACAATTCGGTTAATTATTCGTACTGGTCAACCCGGTATGGCTCCAGAAAGGGAAGTGATTGAACGTTATGACATCGATGATTACAAAAACAAAACGGAATTGCGAGACGATAAACTCTACACTACCATGCGTATGTCTCTAAAATCCTACCGCGATCTCGTTACGCTTGATTCCAATCGTAAGGCATTAAGAAAAATTTTGGAAGCCGTGCCAAAATTTCACCATGCCCAATCTCTAAGCCAATTTTTCAATGGTATACTAAGCCAACTTATTGGTTTATGTAATTTGGGAGAAAATAGCCTAATTTCTACTGTCAGTAGTGGTCTCGTCATCACAGCTAACAACCAGCATCTCACGGTTCAATCTAGCATTGGTCGTTTTGCAACAGCATCAGAGGAAGTTGAGAAAATTCGGCAAGTTTGTTTAAAAAAGATAGCCGGTGAAACAGATAATCAGACATTGCCATCAGATGCACTTTTGCTTCCACTTGAAATCCATCAAAAGCCAGTCGGTTTTGTTTATTTGGAAAATGCCCAACACCTGAGTCAGGATGATTTAGACCTTATTCATATTATGGCCCATCAATGTGCCAGTGCCTTAGAAACCTTACAAATACTAAATGTGGCTAATCAAGCACGTCAAGATGCTGAAGTGGCAAATCAAGCAAAAAGCCAGTTTTTAGCAAATATGAGTCATGAATTGCGTACCCCGTTAAATGCTATCATTGGTTATAGCGAAATGTTACAAGAAACTGCCGAAGATTCAGATCAAGATGATTTTATCTTGGATTTGCAAAAAATTCTGAGTTCTGGCAAACATTTATTGGGACTCATTAACGATGTACTTGATTTGTCTAAGATTGAAGCCGGTAAGATGGATTTATGTTTAGAAACTTTTGAACTGAGTACTGTTCTAAATGAAGTCGTTGCAACGATTAAACCGTTAGCCGAAAAAAATGCTAATACTTTAACTATTGCATTTGATGACCAGTTGGACAATCTACATACTGATATTACCAAATTACGCCAAATGCTGTTAAATTTAATGGGCAATGCCGTTAAATTTACCACTAATGGTCAGATTCGTTTGGAAGTAAAACGTGACGGCAAATTGATAATTTTTCGTATCATTGATAATGGTATTGGCATGACAGTTGAGCAACAGAAAAAATTGTTTGAATACTTTATGCAAGCTGATTCTTCGATGACTCGCCGCTACGGTGGTAGCGGTTTGGGTTTAGCAATTACTCAAAAATTTGCCAAAATGCTCGGAGGTACGCTTAGGGTTGAAAGTGAATTGGGACATGGTAGCACTTTTATACTCTCTTTGCCGATAATATAGCGTTTCCCGATTGGATAAAGTACAACCTCCCCTAAATCCCCTCCTTAAATTGAGGAGGGGACTTGTACCAGACGCAATCGGAAAATGCTATAATTTATGTATAACGATGAGACATCTACGTTGGGAATGCATACCGTGATGCTCCAGCGTCACTCCTTATAATTTTACCTCACTATCAAATAGAGAATCAGATTTGAAATGAATCCAAATCAATATGCCGATTTTATCTGGAATATAAAAGAATACTTGCGTGATGATTACGCTGAGAAGGAATATGAAGAGGTTATTCTGTCTTTTACGCTATTACGTCGGATTGATTGCGTACTTGAGAAACAACAAAGTAAAGTTGCAGAGACTCATGAGCAATACAAATCTAAATCCAAAAATATATTGGATGCCATGTTAAAAAAATCAGCCAGATATAATTTTTATAATGTCTCACCATTTAGTCTCACCAGTCTATTAAATGATGCTGATGCCCTGGAAGAAAATTTTAAGAATTATTTGAATGGGTTTAGCGATAACATCAAGGATATTCTGTACAATTTTTCGGGAGGTGAGGAAAAAGGTTTATCGCCTATTTTAGCAAGCGTAGGGTGGGTAGAGGAACGAAACCCACCATTTGGTATGAGAAAGAGGTGGGTTTCGCTGTCGCTCTACCCACCCTACGCTCGCTCTCTTATGAAATGTTGTTATTGGTAAATCTAAATGTAACATTCTATCCTCCCCAATATGAGAACGTAAGGTAATGTTTTGTATTAGTTTATCCTCTTACAATTGGTAACATGTTGTAAATAAAACTGTTTTTTTTCTTCAGGCGTTTGTTCTTTGAGATACATGTTTTTTTCTCCAGTAATGTGCATGAGATAAAATCGACAACTAAACCTGACAGGTTTTTAAAACCTGTCAGGTTTGACTCAATAGTTGGGTAAATTATTTCATGCATGCTATGTTAGTCCTTGTTTTGTTTATACAAAGCATTAACTCAATTTATTTATGATATGCTTGGCAAGATGTTCTTTAATTTCACGATGTCGCGGAATTGGTTGAGATACTTTTGTCATAGGATTGTGATACTAGTCATGCTTTCCTTCATGACGAATTAGAATGCAAGTTTTGATATCAGATTGCGCCTTTTCATGCCACCACCAGTTCAGCAACATGTCGTATAGATGGAATTGTGCCGCTCATGAGATCGATGTATATATTTCTAAGATTTTCCTGTAATTCTTCTATCGTTTCTCCTTGAGTCATATAATCAGGATATTCTTCTAAATATCCGAGCCATATTTCATCATCTTGCCAATAAGTATATTTTAATGAATTCATAAACCCTCTCTTAAAGTTAGCACGTAGGTTGGACTGACTTCAGTAAGTCCAACATTTTGGAGTTGTTATCTTTGAAAGTTAGAGTTCGCAAGCGAACGAAAACCTACGCGCTACGCTCGCTTGTGGTGGGCAAAAAAAGATGTTGCCCAACCTGGCTGAGGGGAAAAAAACAAAATAAATTAAGGCTTTTTTAGAAGTCATTTTAGGTTTTATAATTTATCTTTTGCACAAACTATTTCACAGAACAGTTAATTTTTAACTCTGTATACCAACCATTTTTTTTAAGTTGTTTCATATGAATTTGATGATTTTGTTTCATTTTATCCGCTAACGACATAGATTTAACAACACGTTGCTTATTCCTGTTAAATGAACGTGTCAGTTTTCTTTTATAAAATAGAACATCTGGCAAAAATTTTTCTAATTTATCAAAATACTCAGGCAGTTTATTTATATAACAGGATAAAATAAAAGAAGCTGTTTTAGTAAATGTTTTTCGATTCACCTGCATTAAATCAACTAAAACGTAAAAGTCTTTAGGACGAATATTGGTTCGTTTACCATTAATCGGTAAATGGGATTCATAACCATATATGTTTTGGTAAATCGCTGTTGTTGCAATATCATATAATGGTGACATCCTAATTTCTTCTCCCTCAGTTCTCACTGATAAATTTTTAGTGTGCATATCTTCATGAACAATAAGCATTGAATAAAAATAATAGCTAAGGAGAATTAAACGTTCTTTAGGTAATATTAAAACTTCTTTGATTCGCTTCAACATCTTTTCAGAACTGATTTCATATTTGCGTTCACTGTCCAACCCTAGCAATGTGGCAAATTCATAATAAGCAAACTTATAGCCATTATATCTATCAAACCGCTTAACAATATAATGATATTCTTCATCCTCTTGGCGTTTAACGATTCCAGTCCAAGGGACATCAAATTTTAATTCATTTTTGGCAAAAGTCATAAACAGGTGTTCATTAATCGCTAAATGTGGAAAGTATAAATTACTCTCTTTATTTGCTTTTTCAGGATGATAAGGCTTTATAAAATAATAGGCACTCTCATTTTCTTTAGCTTGACGAATAATGTTATTTTTTAAGACAACTGAAAATTTATGTTGATAACCGGATAATCCTGAGGGTGGAAAAATTCTGCTGACTTTATCTAATTCCTTCCTTTCAGGAAATAGTACTTCGTTATCAATCTGAATATCCATTTCTAAAATATTAGGAAATGCATTTTGTTCAAGAAGTTTACTTTTGATATCTTCATAAAAAATTTGATGAGAATAATGTTTATCCTTCAAATTAAGAGGCGTTTTTGAAAATTGAAAATCTCCATAAATATGTTGTAATAAGGGGAGTAAATCAAAATCATTGGCAGAACCGGCTTTTCTTTCTAAAAGTTTTCTATCTGTTCCTTCTGGAATAAGTTGTTCAAAAACAGGAAATATTTCATTTTTTAATATCGTTTCAGTTAATTCTATTGTTGGTGATAAGGCTATGGCTTCTAATTGACATAAATAATGGTTTTCGTAAGCAAATTGATATAGTCCCTTATCAAAATTAAGATAACCTATTAATTGTTCTTTTTTATAAACAAATAGATAATTATCAAAATAGTGTTTGGGATCCATCAATTGATATTGCCCCTTTACAAACTGTGCGATTCTTCCTGCTTTTTGAAAATCACGTAAATACTTTTGCACTGTATTCTGACTAAGGTTTAAAACTTGTGCAATTTCGGAAGCTATAATATCTCGTTTTTTGTCGATACAAAATTTGAGTATTTTTCTTTTGGTTTCATTCATAGACTACTTTTTATCCTGATTATAACGAATTTTGGGGACACCTACCTTTTTACCCCCCTAACCCCCCGTACACAGGGGGAAGTCCCAAAATAGAAAAAGCAAAGTGTCGAATGATGTTTGGTTCCACCCGTGTACGGGGGGTTAGGGGGGTGTCCCCAAAATCTGTTACAATCAGTTTTTATCCAATACCAGCTCTCTTCATTTCGCATTACATTAACAGGGAATTCGTTTATTTCGTCAATTCGTTGTACTATCTGTTTATTCTTGGCGGATAAGCCAACGCAAAGTCTTCATATTCAATCGTTAAATTGGGGTTATAGTAGGGATCATTTAATAAGGTATCTCCCCATTTTGATTGCATGAAATTGAGTTCATGCCGTAAGCGCAAATATTTTTTGAGCGTATTATCTGTTCCTCTGCTTGCCGATTCCAGGTGATAAAGTTCAGCATAAGGTGTCCAAACGATCCGATAACCTTTTTCACGAATACGCAAACATAAATCAACATCGTTAAAGGCGACTTTGAGGTGTTTTTCGTTTAAGCCTCCCACCTCTTCAAACACTTGGCGGCGCATGATAAGACACGCTGCTGTTACAGCCGAATAATTTTGAATCAAAAAGGGTTTCCAATGATAACCAGGTGTCTCCCGTGCAAGATATTTAAAGTTATGTCCTGCCATGCCACCTAATCCTACAATGACACCGGCATGTTGAATTGTATCATTAGCATAGTAAAGTTTAGCACCTACCGCGCCGATTTTAGGGCGCAACGCATGACTAACCATTTCCCCTAGCCATTCTGAGGAAATAACTTCTAAGTCATTATTAATTAATCCAATTATTTCACCTTTTGCTTGAGAGATGCCGATATTATTGAGTTGAGAATAATTAAAAGGGGCAGCATGATGAATAATGGATATTCTCGAATCATTTTGTATTTTTTTAAAATACTCTAAAGTGTCTGGCTCAACACTGCCATTATCCATAATAATGACTTCAATGTTTTTATAGTCCGTCTGGTTGAGTATGCCATTAATTGTTCCGCGTAATAATTTAAGTTTATCGCGAGTGGGAATAATCAAGCTGACAAGCGGTAGTTTTTCAGGGAGTGGATAAATGACGCGAGTGTGTCCAGCAACGGCTTCAACAACTTTGACGGATTGATTTAAACGCTGAAAATGTGCTTGCAAAATTTGGCAAACTGTGTTAGGGGAATTTTTGTCTAAATTTTCCCCATTCTCTCCCAATATTTCCTGATGATGATACAAAACTTGTGGAATATGACGAATACGTTCAGCACTGGTTTTTTCAATAAATCGTAACGCCAAATCATAATCTTCATTGCTCTGATAATCCGAGCAAAATCCACTGATGTCATTTACCACTGTGCAACGATACACTGTAAAGTAGCGGAGAAAATTTTGCGAATAAAATAAATCAGGATTCCAATCGGATTTAAAATAAGGATCATAACGCCGCCCTTTGATATCTAATTTATCTTCATCGGTATAAATGAGATCGGTATCTGGGTATGTGTTAAGTATTTCAGCAATTTTGTACAAAGCGTGGCTGGGGAGTTGATCCGCATATCCCATGAGCGCGATAAAATCACCATTGGCAATGGTTAATGCATTATTTAGATTATCGGCTAACTTCTTGTTTTCAATGCAATCAATTAATTTAATGCGATTATCCAAACGGGCATATTTTGTTACCATCTCTGGTAAAGCACTTTGGTAAACAATGCACAATTCCCAATGTGGGTAAATTTGCGCCTGCACGGATTCAATTGCATTGTGCAACCATCGTGCATTTGGAGCATCAGCAGACATCAGCAAAGAAATCAGGGGGCGATGTTGCCATTGCTCCATTTGATTTTTTATTTCTACTAAGTCGGTTTGGCTTAAAGTATCATATTGTTTAATCCATAGTGCATACTCCCTGGTATCATGCCAAGGGGTATAAGGTTGTAAACCGTGTTGTTGTCGGTTTTGAAAATAGTTAATTTTCCAAGATTCAAAAGTGGTTAAGATTTTATTAATGTGATCACGAGCAGTTGGGGTAACAGGGCGGCGCAACAGTTTTAAAATAATCTGCGCGATAAAATTGCCAATTTGCCAAGTCACAGAATGGTAAACAGCTAGGACATCTTGCTGTAAACTTTGTGTCCATTGAATCAATTTGTTAATGTCTTGAGTGCGTTCATTCAATGCTTTTTGCAAACGGGCATTTTCTGCTTGGTATTTTTTAATTTCTGCTTGTGCGACAGACAATTGTTCTTGATAGTCTTTTTCTGTTTTTTGATGATTTTTATTCATAAAGTGTGTACCTTTTGTAAAACAACTGTAAAACAACGATGCTTAGTTACTGATGTTACGCATTGCACTTCCAAAAGTGAATATCTGCGTACAAAATTTATTTTGCGAGGAGTTACACTCCAGGACACTGGGGTCGTTTTCTGTGATTGATTCAAATCGGTAAATGACATCATGGCAATCCTTTGTGGTTGCCCTTGTGTAAAGCATTCCCATTTAAAACGACCCCAGTACCCAAAATTTAAACTTATCTAAAAATCCCTAACCTCCCTTTCACAAAGGGAAGAACTTGAGGAAAATGTGTGTTTAATTTTTGCTTAGGAATGGTCATGAAATAATTTCCCGATTTCTCATTCCACAGGTTTCACCTGTGGCTATTCACATTCAAGCCCTATCTGGCTTGGGAGACACGGTACGAAAAATTCAAAAAACGGTCAACCGGTTGGTTTTAAACCAATAGGGGTTAAATGTAAATAGCTACCTGTGGAACCGGAAGTTATTTTGTGGTCATTCATTAGGAATGAGAATTCAATTAAAATATGAAAGTAGAAACCTGTCAGGTTTAGCACCAAAATTTTGCAAATTATTAAATCCTCATTATCTTAATGATTTAGTGGAAAAAAATTATGATTGAATTTATAGAACTGAATTTTGAGCAAAATCCAGAGTAAAAACAGAAAGTTACTTTTATTAAACTTGAAGTACAAAGCCTTCGCTTTATAAGCCTTGCAAAGCTAAAGTTTTGTACTCCAAAAAATATTATATAGCGTTTCCCGATTGCATCAAGTACATTTATAGTAAATATTAGGTCTATAGCGTTTCCTGATTGCGTCAGGTACAAGTCCCCTCGTTAATTTAAGGAGGGGATTTAGGGGGAGGTTGTACTTTATCCAATCGGGAAACGCTATAACCATCATTCTGAAAAAAAAGTTGGACAAAATAAAAAGAGTAGAGTAGAATGACTTCCGTGAATACTACAATAACATATCCTACATCTCAAATACAACAATCAATTACCCCTATTGAAACAGGGCAAAAAGTACCCTTTGCCTCTGAATTTGTAGTTTTTAGTAAACAAGAAGACATTGAACTACGTTGTCGCATAAAATATTTAGAAGCACAGCAAATTCGTTTAAAAACGAAAGTGACTGAGCTTGAGAGAGAGGAAATTTTTGTTAAAGCTTAAACAGATGGTCTTAAAACTTTGGCATCCTTCTTGTTTGAACCTGTATGTGAAAACCTTATTAATCACTGGGAGGGACTCAACTTATTTGTAGAAGAACCTACTGTTCCCATGGACAATAACAAGGCAGAAAATGCGATTCGCAACCCAGTCAATGGTTGTAAAGACTACTATAGACGTTCAGGAAAATAACTTCAAAAAATCTGACAGGTTTCCAAAACCTGTCAGGTTTGATCGAGAAATTATTTATCTGAACATCTATATGGTTCTGGCAGTGTATGGAGTGTTCAATTAGCCGCAGCCTTTTTTTCTATTTATTTTGCAAACCCTCGACCTGCATGACATCAATTCACACCACTGGTTAATGGCATACCTTACTGCTTGCGCCAAAAATGGTGGAAAAACACCCCAAAATATTGATTCATTTATTCCTTGGTCAATGTTTGATACACGTCGCGCCGAGATGCTCTGTCCCTATCCCTCCCAAGCACCACCATTTATAGATTCACCCCAAATTCACATAAGTTCATAACCCATTTTTTGCGGTCAAAACTTCCTCTATTGCAAGGTCACAGGTTTGTTGGGTGCTATGGCAACCGATAAAATGCTCTATGGTTCCTCCTTGTGGAATTTTCAGGTTTCCAAAATAAATTTTGGATTCAATAAAGACTGTTGGTTTTTCGTTCCAAATTTATTTTGACACTTTTAATCATATCTGTACCAGCCATGTACTTTCAATCACACCCTGCCATTCAATCTTAACGAAGGAAAAATACATTGTCTAAACCTTCTATTTTTAGTGAAAATTTTTTTGTTAATTTAGCTATTTTAAGCTTGCTTTTTTTATCCATGTTATATTTTGGCGCACCTACTGAAAGTACAAATCTTGATGGTTCTTGGACTCAAGCCTTTGCTTATGCCTTTAAAAATAATTTTCAAGCGGGCGTTGATTATATTTTTACTTATGGGCCTTTGGGTTATTTTTACCATCCGATATCTCGCTATGATGCAGATTTATTTTATCTTTTCATCACTTGGCAAGTGATATTTAATTTGTTATTGGCCACATTTTTTTTGATTGTGTCCCATAGAATTGATGGAAAGATAGATAAATTTATTTATTTTTTCTTGCTTATTGTTGTCCTTTCCGCTTTTCCGCCTGAATCAATTTATTTATTAGGTATCACAGCTGCTGTCATCTTAGTTATCACAACATTGTCCAATATAAACAAAAAACTGGGACAAATCACTCTATTTTTAACCATACTTTTATTTCTAGCCGCAGTTTCTCTCACAAAATTTGTCTATTTTGTGTTGGCAGGTGTTGGTTTATTTGCTATGACAGTAATGGTTTGGCATCTTTATTCGCTCCGTTTAGCACTCACTATTCCAATCATTTTTACTATTTTTATCATGGCGATGTGGCTCATCAGTGGACAATCTCTAAGCAATTTTCCTTCTTTTATTATTTACTCACTAAAAATCTCTGGTGGTTATAGTGAAGCAATGTCTTATGATATAAGACTTGTTGATATTCAATACGCTGTTGCAAGTTTTTTTGTCATAACCCTAATGGCAATGGTTGCTTGTTTAACTAAACCTTGGAAACTTGAAAGATTTGTTATTGCAGCTATGGTTATGCTCAGCCTATTTTTAGCTTGGAAATCAGGTTTTGTTCGACAAGGGCTTCATGAACGTATTTTTTTTGCATTTGCTGTGATAGTCCCTTTTTTTCTGGAATACAATAGAAGCATGAATGCGATGTTACTTGTTAGTTATCGTGCCTTACGTTATCTTGCGGTATTTATAGCATTGAGTGGTTTATTTGTTGTTGTAAATCCTATTGGTTATAAACCCAGTAATTTTATGGGTCATTGGAACCAACGGATTACCAGTAATTTTCATACATTGCTTAATCTCTCCCAATTTAAAGCCACTCAAGATAAGACGGTTACTATTCTAAAACAGCAGCATAACTTACCTAATATCCGCGCTCAAGTGGGGCAGGCGACTGTTGATATCTTTTCGTGGGAACAAGGGATGATTTTTCTCAATGAATTGAACTGGCATCCACGCCCTGTTTTTCAAAGTTATGTCGCTTACACTCCGGCACTGGCAGCTATTAATGGTGATTTTTTTGCGAGCGATAAAGCAGCAGAATTTGTTATTTTTAAAATGCAAGCCGTTGATTTGCAATTTCCCTTAATGAATGATGCCGAAGCTGTTAAAATTTTACTACGTGACTACCAACCCGTATTGAAGGAAAAAGGGTATTTGCTACTTAAACACGCTCCGCGTGGTAAAGGAATTGTCTCAAATGGTGCGACATTGTTGAGTCAAAAAATTAAAATAGGTGAACAACTAGATGTTCGTGCCTTAAACCATAAACAATTTGTATTGAGTTTAGATATACGTAAATCTTTATTGGGGCGTTTGTATTCGTTATTATATCGCTTTCCCGAAATTCGTCTTGAAATTGAGGACACCAGTGGTATTCCAATGTCATATCGGATTATTCCAGGCATGGTAACATCAGGTTTTGTGATTAATCCTTTGATCCGTCATCGAGGTGAATTGAGTGCTTGGTATACAGAAAATATCCCGCTAAAGAAAGTGACAACTTTGCGTGTTGTTGTTGAACCCGATTGGTTGCATTATCTTTTTCAAAACGACATTGCGGTAAAAATCAATGAATTTAATGTAACGCCTTATCCAATAGATGATGTAGTTAAACAAAGGATTTGATTTTTCTGGTTCCAACGCTAGAACGTCACTGCCATTAACTTAAGCCTTGGAGTCCAAACCTTTAGGTTTGGAAGTCTTTGATTTTAATTGGAGTCCAAACCTTTAGGTTTGGAAGTCTTTGATTTTAATTTGAATCAGCCAAACCTGAAGGTTTGGACTCCAACAAATTTTCCTTAACTTAATGGCATTGAAGTTTTACTTGGGAACGCACTGTCAAGAAGCTTTGCTTCGTTAATTTAATGACTTGTTTTCTTGCCATAGGAGAAATCTTTTTTTATTGTTCCCAAGTTTTACTTGGGAACGCACTGCCGAGAAGCTTTGCTTCGTTAATTTAACGACTTTTTTTCTTGTCGTTAAGTAGCATTTTTTATCTTTATTATCTGTTGCTCATTAATTCACGAATCTAAATATTCTTGAAGCAAAGCTTCTTATGCAGTGCGTTCCCAAGTAAAACTTGGGAACGATGACAACCTTTAGGTTTGGGCATTCCAAAGCTAAAGGTTTGGACTCCAGTACCCATTACTTATTCCCAAATTCATCATGCTAAAAAATATCAAAATAACTCACAAGCTTGCATTAATGATGATGATTCCAATTTTTGGACTCGTTTATTTCACAATAGGTAATATTGTAGAAAAACGAGAAATTGTTAATCAAATGGATTTATTACAGGAATTATCAGAATTTGCTATCAAATCCAGTGCCTTGGTTCACGAATTACAAAAAGAGCGAGGTATGTCCGCTGGCTTTCTTGGGAGCCAAGGAAGTAAATTCTCTAGCGAGCTAAAAACGCAAAGATTTAAAACAGATAAAGCTATCAAAGAATTTAATGAGTTTATGACTTTTAATTTTCTGATTTTTAGCCATCAAATTCAAAACCATATAAAGACTCCGTTTGTCGCACTTAATCTCATTGAGAGCAAAAGGGATTTAGTGAATAAATTAACTATCTCTGTAGAAACAGAACTTCAGTATTACACTAATATTATTAGCTTGCTTTTGAAAAATATTAGCTACTTATCCACACTCATTAGCCATGCTAAACTCTCTAATCAGATTGTGGGTTATGTAGCTCTTCTGGAGGCTAAAGAAAAGGCGGGCATTGAAAGAGCAATTTTAAACAATGTTTTTAGTCAAAACTATTTTACACCCGATATGTATAAGAAATTTATTTTGCTGGTTGAGGCACAAGAAAATTATCTTAAAAATTTCTTTTTTTTCTCGACTCATCGCCAAAAACAGCTCTATCAAAATGCTATCATGCGAAGTCAATTTTTAAAAGAAGTCAAAAACATAAGAAAAATTGCTTTTTCCCAAGCATTAAAACTTGAATTAGTCGCACAATTACACGATCAAACAGGTTATGGTGGTTTAATCCACCATTTTAAGAATTATATTTTACGGGACAAACAACAATATATTGATGCTTTTCATCAGCAATATCAATACTCTCGTGCTATTTTTAAAAAATACAAAGAAATACAGGGTATTTCATCATCAGATATTAAACATATTGAAATCGTCGAAAATACTTTTGATGTGTATAAACAGAACTTAGCGAAGGCTATTGTCCTCAAAAATCAACAAAAGTCCATAAAGGAGATAGACACTCTGCTTAAAATAGATGATGCACCTGCTATAGCGGCATTAAGTCACCTATTAGACGGTGGTCATTTAGAGATAGAGCCTACTTACTGGTGGGAACTTGCCACCAAAAGAATAAATCTCTTTAAAGAAATAGAAGACCAAATTTCGTCTAATTTACAACAGGTTGCTAAAGAACTCAAAGAAGAGGCAAAATCCGTATTTGCCTTCTCGTTAATGATCACTGGAGAAATGATTTTACTCACTTTACTAATTTCTTATTTTTTTGCTCGCGGTATTACAATGCCCTTAAAAGAGCTTGTTAAAGTAGCTCATAAAATTTCTTCTGGTGATAGGAATGTCAAGGTTCCAGTCAATTCCAAAGGTGAAACAGGGGAATTATCAAATGCGATGGGAAAAATGCTTGGTTCCATTACTCATTCAGAAACTATGTTAAAAAAGACAAACCAATCTTATGAGCGATTTGTACCCGATGAATTTTTGCAATTGCTGAACAAAAATAACATTCTGGATATTCAATTAGGCCATCATCTCGAAATTAACATGACCATCCTTTTTTCGGATATTCGTTCCTTTACCACAATATCCGAAAAAATGTCTCCCCAACAAAATTTTGATTTTATTAATGCTTACTTAAGTGAAATGGGTCCCATTATTCGTCAACATCATGGTTTTGTTGATAAATATATTGGTGATGCCATTATGGCTTTGTTTACCAAAGCAGACGATGCTCTCAATGCCGCGATTTCTATGGTAAAAATTCAACGATACCAGGGACTTGAAACAGGTATTGGTATTAATACCGGTCAATTGATGTTAGGCATCATTGGAGAAGGAGATCGACTGCAATGCACCGTTATAAGTGATGCGGTAAACCTAGCCTCACGTCTTGAAAGCACGACTAAAGTTTATCAAGTGCCACTGCTTATCAGTCAAAACACGTTTGATAATCTGATAAAACCTTCTCAACATGCCATCCGATTTATTGACAAAATCAAAGTCAAAGGACGTAGTGAACAGGTGGATATTTTTGAAGTATTTGAGTCCGATCCAAAAGAAATTCGAGAAGGTAAATTATTAACTCTGAAAACCTTTGAAGAAGCAGTTCACCTCCACCATATCTATCAATTTGGCGAAGTGAACAAATTAATGCAAACCTGTTTGCATAAGGTTCCTAACGATACCATTGCTAAACTTTATCTCCAACGTTGTCAAAATTTTTTGAAAGTAAACCAAAGCAATGCTTGGGAAGAAATTTCTAAAGCTGTGGAATGGACATTAGAATTATCCGTCAATAATCAGACAATTGATAAGCAACATCAAGAATTATTTTTCAAAATAAAAAACCTGATTATATCTATCGGCAATAATAAAACAGAAGGAGAGGTAGGAGAAATCATTCACTTTTTAGAAAGTTACGTTATCATCCATTTTGAAATGGAAGAACGATACATGAAGCAATATGATTATCCTCAATATTCAGTCCACAAAGCAAAACATGTTCAGTTTATTGAAAATTTAGAGAACATCAAAAAATATTACATGAAAAATGGAAGTTCTTTATATTTAACCTTACGCATTCAAGATGAAATCGTCGAATGGTTTATTCATCATATTGGTAAAATGGACAAACAATTAGGGCTATTTTTAAACCAGCTAAATATTGAAGCATAAGCAGTGATTTTGGAGTCCAAACCTTCAGGTTTGGAACGCCCAAACCTAAAGGTTTGGACTCCAGTACCGATTACCCATTACCCATCCCCAAATTCACCATGTTAAAAAAAATTAAGATAAGTCAAAAAATTGCATTAATGATGATGATTCCAATTCTTGGACTTGTTTATTTCACAATAGACAGTGCGGTAGAAAAACGAGAAATCGTCAACCAAATGGATTTATTACAGGAATTATCAGAATTTGCTGTCAATTCCAGTTCATTAATTCATGAATTACAAAAAGAGCGAGGATTATCTGCGGGTTTTATTGGGAGTCGTGGTATTCAATTTCTAACAGAACTCCAGAAACAACGAATCAATACAGATCACGCTATCAAACAATTGGATGATTTTGTTGCTCATTTTAATTTCAAAGATTTTAGCCATGAAATTAAAATCAACTTAGATATTATTCGCGTTGAACTTGGTGAGATCGAAAGCAAAAGAAAGTTGATTAACAGATTAAATTTTTCGGTAAAAGAAGAACTCGAATACTATACCCATTTTATTGACTCACTTTTAATAGGTATTAATCACCTATCGAAGGCGGTAACAAATGCTGAACTTGCTAATAAAATTGTTGCTTATTTCAATCTTTTACAAGCCAAAGAAAAAGCAGGGATTGAAAGAGCAACTTTAAGTAATGTTTTCGGTGTTGGCTATTTTGCACCAGATATGTATAAAAAATTTATCTCGTTAGTTAGCGCGCAAGATATTTATCTTAAAAATTTCTTTTTCTTTGCCACACCTAGCCAAAAACAACTTTACCTTGATATGCAAAACAACCCGTTTGTCAAAGAAATAGAGAGAATTAGAAAAATTGCTGTAAAAAAAACATCTAATGCACAATTCATTGCAGAATTATATGCCTATATCGGCTATGATGGATTAATTCATAAACTGAATGATTACATATTGTGGGGAGAAGTTAAATATATTGTTGCTTTTCATAAGCAATATAGAAGTGCTTATACGCTTTTGAAAATCTATAAAAATCTACCTTATGTTTCACAATCTGAGCTTAAAAATCTTAAGCTCATTGAAAACACTTTTTATACTTACAAAGAATATTTAGCGACAGCTATTGCGCTTAAAAATAAACAAAAAAGTATCGAAGAAATCAATGCAATTATTAAAATAGATGAAGCTCAAGCACTCAATGCATTGAATAATTTATTAAGTCGTAGTCGTTTGCGAATAAACCCCACTGACTGGTGGAAAGTGGCAACAGGAAAAATTAACTTATTAAAAACGATAGAAGATCATATCTCTTATGATTTAAAAGTATCTGCTTTAGCACTTAAAAAAGAAGCACAATCCATTTTCGTCTTCTATTTCTTAATTGCTGGAGAGACGATTATATTAACTTTCCTTTTATCTTACTTTTTCGCGCGTGGTATTACTATTCCTCTAAAATCACTGGTTAATGTCGCTAACCAAATTTCTTCGGGTGATAGAAACATTTCAATACAAGTAGATTCTACAGATGAAATTGGAGATTTATCAAATGCTATGGCACACATGCTTGATTCTATTAATCATTCAGAAGTCATATTGAAAAAAACGAATCAAGCGTATGCCCGATTTGTGCCGAATGAATTTTTACAATTGTTGAATAAAAATCAGATTACCGATATTCAACTGGGTAATCATCTGGAAATGAATATGACTGTTCTATTTTCAGACATTCGTTCTTTCACAGCATTATCTGAAAAAATGTCACCCCAAGCCAATCTCAATTTTGTTAACGCTTACTTAAAAGAAATGAGTCCGATTATTAGAGAACACGGGGGACTTATCGACAAATATATTGGTGATGCGATTATGGCGTTATTCACCAATGCAGACGATGCACTTAATGCTTCTATCACTATGTTAAAAAGGCTTACTGAATTTAATCAAACGCGACAACATCAACAAATTAAAATTGGTATTGGGCTTAACACAGGTAAACTCATGTTAGGCATTGTAGGAGAACAAAACCGACTACAATGCACTGTTATTAGTGATGCGGTAAATTTAGCTTCACGTCTTGAAAATCTTACCAAGACTTATAAAAACTCATTAATAATCAGTCAAAACACGCTTGATAATTTGACCGATTCTTCCCAATATGCCATTCGTTTTTTGGACAATCTAAAAGTGAAGGGGCGATCTGAACGTGTCAATATTTTTGGAGTCTTGGATGGCGATCCAAAGGAAGCTCAAAAAATCAAATTAACAACGCTCAAGATTTTTGAAGAAGCCGTTTCTCTCTATCAGAAACATCAGTTCCATAAAGTTGAAAAATTAATGCGAGAATGTTTGCGTCAAAATCCTGATGATGTTGTTGCTGCGATATATATCCAACGCTGTCAAAATTTTTTGAAAATTGAACAAAGTGAAAAATGGGAAGAAATCGCCAGAAAAGTAGAATGGACACCAGATTTACTGATCGATAACAAATTAATTGATGAACAGCACAAAGAGCTATTTATCAGAACCAAAAATCTGATTATGTCGATAGGAAGCGGTAATACAGAAGAAGAAGTGGTTGAAATGCTCAATTTTTTAAAAAGTTATGTGGCAACTCATTTTGAAATTGAAGAAATGTATATGGAACTTTACAACTATTCTAACTATGCTTTCCATAAAGAACAACATACACAGTTTATAGAAACTTTCAATAGAATCAAAAATCATAAAGACAAATGGGGACATTTATATTTAGCCTTACACATTCAACACGAAATCGCTGATTGGCTGGTTGATCATATTAGTATTTATGATAAAGAATTAGGATTGTTTCTAAAGGATAAGTCTTGAGACACACGGGGCCGTGTGTCTCTAAATCAAAATAATGCGAAATCCTTTCAAAAACAGATAGATTTCCAATAGTGACATAACGACTCTTATACTCCAAACGTTCAGGTTTTCAGATTATGAGAATATACTAAAAACGCACGCCAGACCTGACAGGTTTTGAAAACCTGTCAGGTCTTAAATCCGAAAACTTGAACGTTCAGAGTATATTAACTGAGGCTACGCAAGGTGCTTTTAGGTTCCACCGATTTCATCGGAGGCTATTCTTATGTAACCCTTTCCGGCTTAAAACTAACCTCAACTGGGTGAAACGTGAATAGCCTTATGTGAAACATAAGGCATTTAATTAATATGGAAACACTGTGCGTAACATCAGTTAAAGGAAAAAAACTAATCTAATAATAAAGCTTCTTTCATCAATTGTTGGAATTGTTGACGGTGAACATGGAAATAACCTACAGCTGGTGAAGCAGAAGCAGGTCGCCCAACATATTCAATTCTGTTTTTACCAGTACCCAGATGAATATCCATGTGAGCACGCATATACCACCATCCCCCTTGATTACGCGGTTCGTCTTGTACCCAAACGTGTTGAGCCGCATGAGAATAACGTTCTAATATACTTGCTATTGCCTCTTTTGGAAAAGGATAAAGTTGTTCTATACGAACAATAGCAATGTCATCAATACCCTGTTGACGACGAGTTTCTATCAAATCAAAGTAAACTTTACCGCTGCACAATAACAGACGTTTTATTTTTTCTATAGGAATGTCTTCCACTTCGTCAATCACGGTTTGAAAACCTTTGTCCGTGAAGTCTTTTAGGGGAGATACAGAAAGTTTATGGCGCAGTAAGCTTTTGGGAGTCATCACAATTAATGGCTTACGATAGGGTCTCATCATTTGCCGCCTCAAGCAATGAAAAAATTGTGCGGGTGTCGTTGGCACAACCACTTGAATATTATCCTCAGCACATAATTGTAAAAAACGCTCAAGACGAGCCGAGGAATGTTCAGGCCCTTGTCCGTCATAACTATGTGGCAAAAACATGGTTAAACCAGCGAAGCGTTGCCATTTTGCTTCTGAAGAGCTAATGAATTGATCGATGACAACTTGAGCACCATTCACAAAATCACCAAATTGTGCCTCCCAAATGACAAATGTCTCTGGATCGGAAGTACTGTAACCATATTCAAAACCCAATACTGCTGCTTCAGAAAGTAAAGAATTAATGACCAAAAACTTGGCTTGTTTATCAGAGATATGTTGTAAGGGTAGATAAGTTTCGCCCGTTTCTTGCTCATGCAAAACAGCATGGCGGTGAGCGAATGTACCTCTTGCACTATCTTGACCTGATAAACGTATCGGATATCCCTCCTCTAATAACTTGGCATAAGCCAATGTTTCTGCACATCCCCAATCCATTGGTACTTCGCCCTTACCCATTTGCTGACGAGCCTTTATTAATCGAATAACGCTACGGTTGAGCTTGAAACCTTCAGGTAGTGTGGTCAGTTTTTCAACTAAATTTTGTAGTTGCTCAAGGCTAATACAAGTGTCTACCGATTGAGTCCAGTGTGTACCTATATAATGTTTCCAATTAATATCTTGTTTGAAATCTTGACTAACAGGGCGAGAAACAATTTCTTTGGTTTTAAGATCGGTACGATATTGTTGTAATAATGTTTCGCCTTCTTCAGAATTAATAACCCCTTCTTTTACTAACAGTTGGGCATAAATGGTTTGAGTTGTCGGATGATTGGTAATTTTTTGGTACATAACTGGTTGAGTAACAAAAGGGTTATCCGCCTCATTATGTCCTTGACGGCGATAACACACCATATCCACGACTACATCCTTATGAAATGTCATTCGGTAATTAAGCGCAAGCTTAGTGACAAATAACACCGCTTCTGGATCATCTCCATTAACATGGAAGATCGGTGCTTGCATCATTTTAACAACATCAGTGCAATACAGTGTTGAACGTGAATCTAATGGATCACTTGTGGTAAAACCAATTTGATTATTAATGACAATATGGACGGTTCCACCTGTACCATAACCATGTGTTTGTGCCAAATTCAAAGTTTCCATAACCACGCCTTGCCCTGCAAATGCCGCATCACCATGTATCATGACGGGTAAGACTTGATCACGCTTTTTATCTTCTCGTAGTTCTTGGCGAGCACGGACTGAGCCTTCTACCACAGGACTAATGATTTCTAAATGGGAAGGGTTAAAAGCCATTGCTAAGTGAACTTTTCCCCCAGGAGTCATCATATCAGAGGAAAAACCCATATGGTATTTAACATCACCTGAACCGGAACCCTTTGGAGAATAAACTTTGCCTTCAAATTCAGAGAAGATATCCTTAGGGCGTTTGCCAAGGATATTTATCAGCACATTTAAACGTCCACGATGTGCCATGCCAATAACGATTTCTTTGATGCCCGATTTTCCAGATTGTTGAATCAATTGATCCAAGAGTGGAATCAGGCTTTCACCACCTTCCAAAGAAAAACGCTTTTGCCCACTATATTGTGTATGCAAAAACTCCTCTAATCCTTGTGCTGCCGACAAACGTTCAAGAATATCGCGTTTGGTGGAATTTGTAAAATTAGCTTTTGCCAATGAGCCTTCTAAACGTTGCTGAATCCAGCGTTTTTGTTTAGTCTCAGTGATGTGCATATACTCAGCACCAATAGTCCCACAATAAATCGTTTTGATTTGTTTGATGATGTCTGACAATTTTTCATTATTCATCCCGTAAAGAGAGCCTGTATGAAAAACTGTAGACATATCGTTTTCTGTGAGGCTGTAATGTTGGGGATACAATTCATCAATATATGGACGTTCTTGCAGTTGTAAGGGATCTAAATTAGCTTGTTGATGTCCCCGAAAACGATGTGCATTAATGAGTCGCAAAACAGCGGCTTGTTTTTTAGCAAAAATATCTAATGAAGCATCTATACCCGTTCGTAAATTACCGTGCGATGCTTTAAATTGTGCAAATGCAGCCTTAATTGGCGCATGAGGAATTTCCGGATGTGATAAAGGTTGCTCTTGTTGCAACTGTACAAAATAGTCACGCCATTCTTCACTGACTTCCGCAGGATTGGCTAAATAAGTTTCGTACAAATCATCAATAAAAGCAGCATTGTAAAGATGTGAGTGTTCAACCATTTTTATATTTAATTGTAAATTGTAAATTGTAAATTAAGAATTAGAAATAGAGTATTGATAAATAAGGCGATTGCGTTAATTTAAAATACCTGTTTCTAACAAGCCATACCTGACAGGTTTCCAAAACCTGTCAGGTATTTTCGGGTATTTTATTTTGCCGCAACTGCCTAAAATGTAATTGTTTTTAAAATTTAGAAGAAATAAATTCTTTAATCCCATATTCCTAATTCCTAATTCCCGATTCCCCATTTTTCAACGTGAT
>JAUCGK010000314.1 GCA_030378085.1 Candidatus Parabeggiatoa sp. HSG14 | reverse complement strand
GATCCTTGCCCTGCTTAGCAGCAACACCCATACAAATTACGGATATGCGTGTTTTTAATCAAGCTTATCATAGCACCCGTTTTATTGTTGATCTCACTGCCCCTGTAACTCACCACATTTTTACCCTAAAGAAGCCTGACCGATTGATTATTGATTTAAAAAATACTGATTTAGAAAATAAATTAGGGAAAAAGAGTATGGGGGATTGGGATTTTGGAAATATTGCCTTGATAAAAAATATCCACAGTATATTTCGTTATAACGAAGATTTGCGAATTGTTTTAGAATTGAATGCCCCAGCGCGTGCCAAAAGTTTTTTACTGACACTCAATAAAAATAACAGACACCGCCTAGTGGTAGAAATAAATACATTAAATCCTCCAACAGCGCATAAAGCTTTACCAAAGCTTGCTATGTCAACTTTATCAGACCATACTTCAAAAATCGACAACCAAAAACCAAAGCTCAAAAATCGACAAGATATTGTGATAGCGATTGATGCGGGACATGGCGGCATAGATTCAGGAGCAATTGGCTTTAATAACACCCAAGAAAAGGATATTACCTTAGCCATTACTAAAGAGTTGGCCGCCTTAGTATTGAAACAACAAGGAATGCGGCCAGTTCTTATCCGTAATGATGACTACTTTGTTAAATTACCTAAACGAGTAGACTTAGCTCGTCAATATCAAGCCGATTTATTTATTTCTATTCATGCTGATGCCTATCCCGACAGTAAGCGGGTACAAGGTGCCTCGGTGTATATGCTCTCTAAGAGAGGTGCCAGCAGTGAGGCCGCCCGGTGGCTGGCTTCTGTTGAAAATGCGACTGACTTATTAGGCGAAATTCGTTTGAGCAATAAAGAAGCGTTACTTGCACAAGTATTGCTTGATTTATCACAAAGCACTACTTTAGAAGCCAGTGCTTTGATAGGTCAACAAATTTTAAAAACTTTAAAAAAAATAGGACAAGTCCATTATACTAAGGTACAACGAGCTAATTTTATGGTGTTGCGTTCACCGGATATTCCCTCTATTTTAGTAGAATGTGGTTTTATTTCCAATCCAAAAGAAGAACGGCGACTTAATAACCAACAATATCAAAGCCGTCTCGCTTTAGCTATCTTTGAGGGAATTCGTAATTACTTTGCCAATAATCCTCCCTCTGATACTTTATTAGCGCGTCGAGCGCAATAAAAAAGGATGTCTATTTTGGCATATTAACCATTATTAACATCAGGACGCTTGCGACGACGAGTACGACGTACATAAGTGGTTGGTCGATTGTCCATTTTTTTTGCACTTTCTCCCTGAGAAGTCTTTTCATAGGAATTGTCAGTGACTGATATAGAATTGGAATTACGCGCCCTTGTTCCACGCCCCCGTTTTTGGCCACTGGATGACTTTGCTACTTTACCTCGTCGCTGCGAACCTGAAGATGGACCAGACACTTTCTTCCTGGTCGTTTTTTCACTACTACCCCATAAGAGTCTCCATAAACGTTTTAATAATGAAGGACGTGAAGATTTCGATTTTAGTGTTGGTGGTGGCGTATAAACCACCCCTTTAACCGCCGGTTCAGTCGGTGTCTTAGGTGGTACTGGAGTGGTATAATTCTCATTTACCGAAGGCAATGTGGCCATTTGATAACTGACTTTTTTTGGAATGTTCCCCTTTCCAGAATCGAACACCTCCTCCCGAACACGCTGCACTTCATACATCGGAGTTTCCTTATGGGGATTGGGAATTATCACGATATTAATCTGTTGCCGCGCTTCAATCTCAAGCACCGTCTGACGTTTTTCATTAAGCAAATAAGTGGCCACTTTGACCGGCACCTGGGTGATGATTTTTAGGGTTTTCTCTTTCATTGCCTCTTCTTCGACTAATCGTAAGATAGACAACGATAAAGATTCAATACTGCGTACTGTGCCTTGGCCTTGACAACGGGGGCAAACGATTTGACTGGACTCACCCAAAGAAGGACGCAACCGTTGTCGCGACATTTCTAATAGCCCAAACCGCGAAATACGCCCGACTTGGACTCTAGCGCGATCCACCTTAAGTGCCTCTTTGATGCGACTTTCCACTTCACGTTGATTTTTTTGACTAAGCATGTCGATAAAATCAATGACCACCAAACCGCCCAAATCACGCAACCGCAATTGTCGGGCAACTTCTTCCACCGCCTCTAAGTTAGTCGTCAATGCTGTTTCTTCGATATCCATCCCTTTGGTGGCTTTAGCCGAATTGATGTCGATGGATAACAAGGCTTCGGTATGATCAAGAACAATGGCACCTCCGGAAGGCAATTTAACTTCCCGTTGAAAAGCGGTTTCAATTTGGCTTTCAATTTGATAACGGGTAAACAAGGGTACCTTTTCTTGATAGTGCTTAACTTTATTGACATGTTGCGGCATCACTCGGCGCATAAACTCATAAGCTTCTTGGTAAATTTCTTTATCATCTACCAAGATTTCATTGATATCTTCACGCAAGTAATCGCGGATAGCTCTGATGATGACGTTGCTTTCTTGATAAATCAAAAAGGGAGTGGGGTGTTTATGGGCAGCGGTTTCTATGGCTTGCCAAAGTTGTAGGAGATATTCTAAATCCCATTTAAGTTCACTCCCTGTTTTATTGACCCCTGCAGTTCGTAAGATAAGACCCATACCCGTTGGAATTTCAAGGGTACTTAGGGCTTCTCTGGCTTCAACGCGTTCTTCCCCTTCAATCCGACGTGATACGCCACCTGCTCTGGGATTATTGGGCATTAACACCAAGTATCGTCCGGCAAGACTAATAAAAGTGGTTAAAGCAGCCCCTTTGTTGCCACGTTCTTCTTTATCGACTTGAACAATGAGTTCTTGGCCTTCTCTGAGTACGTCCTTAATGCTATGACGTGAATCGGCTTGGCTCTTTTTTGGACTCACGGCTTCTTGCCCTTCTTTAAGCGGGTCATTTTGGGCAGGTTGTGCTTGAGTGGCAGGCGTTGGTTCCTCTCCATCGGCCACCTTTTGAGAGTGAAAGTAGCCACGCGCCACATCTTTAAGGGGTAAAAATCCATGTCTGTCAGCACCAAAGTCGATAAAAGCCGCTTCAAGACTTGGTTCAAGACGGGTGATTTTGCCTTTATAGACGTTGGACTTGGTTTGTTTGCGACCGGCTGTTTCAATGTCAAAATTGTAAAGTTTTTGACCATCGACCATAGCCACTCGCAATTCTTCTGGCTGAGTTGCGTTAATCAAAATTCTTTTCATACGATTAATTCGAGGTTGTCTTTTAAATGTGAGGTATTGGATTTTAAATTTTCGATATTCAATAAGTACTATAAAAGCAAGGATGATAAAAACAGGGATAAGTACATTTATTTTCCCTAAGCACCAGACTGCTTGCTCCTTACTTGAATCTAAAATCCAATAAGTGTGTTCGGCATGGCGAGTCATCAGACCTTTGTTATAGTTGGTTGTGGTCTCACACAGATTGATTGGCTGATATGACATTATCTTAGTCACCTCAAAAATGATTGACCGTTTACGTTTATTTGATGGCTTCTGCCCAGTAGCGAGTAGCGATAAAACTTTAATTGAGTTTTCTTTAGGTGATGCTGAATTTTAGTTGATTGATTTTATGGGAGAGCCTGTTTGATGGATATCTAGTGGCTTTCTGTATTTTATTATGATAATCAATCGGTGACCACATTAAAGTTGAGCATGGTGTTAAGTTGTATCAGATGAAATTTAAGAAGACGGAAGTTTTAGCTTTTTAGAAAAATAATTCCACTAAATATATTCGGGGTTTCCAAAATGCTCTACAAATTTGACTCCAAATATTTTCTAAAATTGATTTTGATAAATCATTTTGTGTTATAGTAGCAAAATTATTTGCTATAAAAATCCTGTATTATTTAGTTTTTTTTTCTGATAATAATATTTATATTGAAATCAAATATTTATAAACAATTTTCAGTACGAAAATTATTTATGAAAATAATTATCCTGTTATTACAAATTAAGTATAGAAGCTATTAGACAGAAACGAAGATAATAATTTATATGTTCACTAGGCTGTAGCAGTATCGATAATAGACAGGTACAATGATAAATAACAAAAATTTTTGCAGATCAATTATTCTTTAATGCATGTAAAAAAAATAATACTTAAAAATTAAAAATCAAAAATCAAAAACCAAAAATCGAAATGATGATATCACCTTCTTTAAAACAAAGTCCTGTCACCATGCTAACTATTTCTGAAGTTCGCGCTGGGCAACGCATCGATAATTTTTTGCATACTTATTTTAAAGGGATACCTAAAAGTCATGTTTATCGGCTATTACGAACAGGTCAAGTACGTATTAATAAGGGACGTATTAAACCTTCTTATCGCTTAACGGTAGGCGATGTATTACGATTACCACCCGTTTATGAGAAACCGTTAAATCCAAAGGCTTGCCGTTGCCACCATAAAAAAGTATTGACAAATGCTATTTTGTATGAAGATGCGTTTTTGTTAATCATCAATAAACCAGCTGGGTTACCAGTACATGGAGGTAGCGGTATTCACGGTGGGGTGATTGAAAATTTACGTCTTTTATATCCTAACGCACCTTATTTAGAATTAGTACACCGTTTAGACCGTGATACTTCTGGCTGTTTAATGATTGCAAAAAAGTCGAGTATGTTACGACGTTTGCATGAGTTATTACGCAAGGGTGATATACATAAGCAATATTTTGCTTTAGTGCAAGGTCATTGGAGTTCACGTTTATGCCGATTGGAATTACCGCTTAAAAAAAATATCAATCAATCAGGTGAACGAATTGTGCGTGTATCAAACGAAGGTAAGTCTGCCATAACTCAGTTTAGCATTGAACAATATTTGTCCACAATGACTTTATTGCGTATACAACCTTTGACAGGGCGAACTCATCAAATTCGTGTTCATACGGCGCATAAGGGTCATCCCATTGCCGGTGATAATAAATATGGTGATGAAACATTTAACCAACAGATGCGTCATCATTCACTAAAGCGTTTATTTTTGCATGCTTCAAAATTAGAATTTGATTTGCCAGAAATAAATTACCATATGACAGTCCATGCGCCTTTACCAGAGGCTTTACAACAGGTTTTAAATCGTGTGAATAAGAGGTAAAATTTGTAGTGATTAAGATTTAATGCAAAAAAATCCCCTATCTCTCCTCAACTTTAACAGCAATTCAGTCAGAGTGTAAAAATAATTATTTAATAAACAAATAGTTATAAACAATCTAAAAAATATTTTTCCAGCTATTTTATTAAATAGATATTTTACAACTAATTGATAAACAAGAAAATCTATTTTATTCATTATCAGACATACTCTGAATAGCTGCACTTTAAAGGAAATGGGGAGTT
>JAUCGK010000313.1 GCA_030378085.1 Candidatus Parabeggiatoa sp. HSG14 | reverse complement strand
TTCAAAAGTGAATACCAGAGTAGTGCAAAATGAAATTTTGCTGATTGTAACAGATTTTGGGGATACCCCCCTAACCCCCCGTACACGGGTGGAACCAAACATCATTTGACACTTTGCTTTAATTTTTTCTATTTTGGGACTTCCCCCTGTGTACGGGGGGTTAGGGGGGTGTCCTCAATTTTGCACTCCAGTTTGAAAGCTATCTGCGTAACATCAATGATTTACAGAATTTTCCGAAGTTTTTATCATGATAAAAAATTTAAACCCCAAAATCAATTGAGTTATGAACAATATCACAACACCTCAAGGCAAAATTTTAATTATTGATGATACCCCTAGCAATGTAAAATTATTGCTGAATTTTTTAACCAATAGCGGGTTTCAAGTTCTTGTAACAAAAGACGCTAAAAGGAGTATTCAAAAAGCAGAATATGTACAACCCGATTTAATTTTACTGGATGTATTGATGCCAGATATGGATGGCTTTGAAGTTTGTCAACAACTAAAATCTCAAGAAAACACACAAGATATCCCCGTCATTTTTATGACAGCATTGGATGATACGACTCATAAAATCAAAGGATTTGACTTAGGTGGTGCTGATTACATTTCCAAACCATTTCATCCTAAAGAAGTATTAGTTCGCATAAATGCTCAGCTCACCCTTCGCAAACAGCAACAACAATTACTTAAACAAAATCAACAATTACAACAAGAAATCACCGTTCGTAAACAGGCAGAAGACTTGTTGCGTATTCAACGCGATTTGGCTATTGCGCTAAGTTCAACTGATAATCTAACGGAAGCATTAGATCGATTACTAGAAACTGTTTTAAAAATAGATGAAATTGATAGTGGGAGCGTGTATCTCGTTGACATATCTACAGGTGAATTAGAAATGGTTACTCACCAAGGTTTTTCACCGAATTTTGTCACAGCAGTTTCCTACTATCATAAAAATTCACCTCAAGCTACTATGATTATGAGTGGGAAACTTATTTACATTCATTATGATGAAATACCCGCTACGTCAGCTAAAATTTGGAAAAATGAAGGTTTACGAAGTGTTGTTTCTATGCCAGTGCGACATAACGGGCAAATTATTGCGGCGATTAATCTTGCTTCTCACACTCACGATAAGTTTTCTCTCAACACGCGCCACACGATTGAAGCGATTGCCAGCCAAGTCAATGATGTGATTGTTCGTATTAGAACTGTAGAACAATTGAGGCAAACTACTGAACAATTGTCTTTATTATTAGAACAGTTACCCATTGTTCCTTATACTTGTGAAATACAAGATGATTCTTTAGTCGTTACTTACGTAAATAGCACAGTTGAAGCTGTAACAGGTTATACAACGAAAGATTTTACAGACAATCCCACCTTTTGGGCTAATCATATTCATCCTGATGAGAGGGAAAGCATTTTTAAGATATTGCCTAAGCTTTTAGAAAAAGGAAATCACGAATATGAGTATCGTTGGCAGACGGCAGATGGTTCATACAAGTGGTTTTTAGATACTGTACATTTAGTAAAAAATTCAGATGGCTATTTTAGCTATCTTGTTGGCACTTGGCATGATATCACTAATCGTAAACAAGTAGAAAAATCACTACAAGCAAATGAAACACTTCTTGCTGAGGCACAAAGCATCGCCCATCTTGGCAATTGTGAAAGAAACCTTATTACCAATGAATTGCGATTGTCAGAGGAAACTTTTCGTATCTTTGGATTATCACAGGAAACCTATCCTACAATTGAAATGCTTGAACAAGTCATCCATCCTGATGACAGGAAATCTGTAAAAAAAGCCATTTTGCAAGCTATCCTTTACAATAAACCTTATAAACCTGAATATCGAATAGTGAGAAACAATGGTACTATTCGTTATATACAAGCTATCGGTAAAGTCATCCAAGATGCGAAGGGTAAACTACTTTATTTACGTGGTACTGTGCAGGATATTACTGAACGTAAGCAAGTTGAGTTAGACTTACAACAAAGTAAGACAGCTTTAGAACAAGCCAATGTTAAACTCAATCACTTTAAAATCACATTGGACATGACATTAGATTGCGTGTTTATGCTTGATATTGATACTTATCAGTTTTTTTATGCCAATCAAGGTGCTGCAAAACTTTTGGGTTATAGTCAAGAAAAATTATTACAAATGACACCACCAGATATTGATGCTTTTTTTACGACAAATTCTCACTCTTCATTATTAGAATCTTTACTAAATAATTCTGTACCCGCTTTAACTTTTGAAAGTATTTATCAACATAAAAACAGCTCATTGATTCCAGTAGAAATTTTTGCCCAGTGTATTCGGTTATCGGGACATGCGACTCATTTTGTCCTTATTGTGCGTAATGTTACAGAACGTAAAAAAAACGAAGCCCAATTGCAACAAGCCAAAGAAGCAGCAGAAAAAGCTAATCGTGCCAAAAGTACATTTCTTGCTAACATGAGCCATGAACTACGCACACCACTGAATGCCATTTTAGGATATACACAAATTTTCAAACGAGATAAGACATTAAGTGCATCGCAACAAGAAGGTATAGACATCATTCATCGTAATGGTGAATATTTGTTGACGCTGATTAGTGATATTTTAGATCTTTCCAAAGTTGAAGCGGGTAAATTGGAACTTTATCCCACCGATTTTAATTTCAATGACTTTTTCAAAGGAATTGTCGATTTATTTCGGATGCGAGCGGAACAAAAAAAGATTTCATTTAATTATCAACAGTTGAGTGATTTGCCTCACATTGTTCATGCGGATGAAAAACGATTACGACAAATCCTTATTAATTTTTTGAGTAATGCAATCAAATTTACTCAAAAGGGCGGAGTCACTTTAAAAGTGAGTTCAATTCAAAATCCAAAATCCAAAAATCGGCAAATCTGTTTTCAAATAGAAGATACAGGCATTGGTATTGCACCTGATGCACTTTCTCAAATATTTTTACCCTTTGAACAAGTAGGCGATTCTAGTGCGAAAGCGGCAGGTACTGGTTTGGGTTTGTCTATCACCAAAAAGCTCATAGAAATGATGGGGGGCAAAATGCATGTCGAAAGTGTACTGAAGCAAGGGAGTACGTTTGAGATAGCACTCAATTTAACAGAAGTCTCTGATAAAGTGTTAGCTGTGCGAAAAGAAAAACCTATCATTATTGGTTTTGAAAAACCATCGCGTAAAATTCTTGTGGTTGACGATGTATGGGAAAATTGTTTGGTTTTGATAAATTTATTAAAACCGTTAGGTTTTGAAATGAAAAAGGCTTCTGATGGATTTGAAAGTGTGAAAAAAGCACGTCAATGGCAACCGGATTTGATTTTGATGGATTTGGTGATGCAGAAAATGGATGGCTTTGAAGCAACCCGCCAAATCCGAAAAATACCTGCAATCCAAAATGTAGTGATTATTGCTGTTTCAGCCAGTACTTTTGATTTTCATCAACAAAAATGTTTTGAATCCGGCTGTGATGATTTTATTGCTAAACCCATTCGTGCAGAAATGCTATTAGCATATTTACAAAAATACCTAAATTTAAAATGGATTTATAGAAAAAAGAACACTGAGAAAAAAGAGATAATTCCCCAAAATAATCTACCGCTTAAAGGATTAAATACCGAACAAGCGACTAAACTATATAATATTACTTTACGCGGTGATATAGATGGCATTGTTACCTATATACAACAACTAGCGCAAAAGGATAAACAGCTTGCACCTTTTGCCAAAGAAATTTATCAATTAGCTGATGATCTTGCAATAAGGAAAATTCGTAAAATAGCCAAACGTTACATGGAAGAATCTTAACGCATTTTTATGATTATTATCCTCATATTGTTTTACCTAAATTTATTTTGAATGTAATGTGATATTGCCAAGATAATTTTTTTCTAGCTTCTCTAAGGAATGAGGATCCAATAAAATACGAAAGTTGAAACCTGACAGGTTTTAAAAACCTGTCAGGTTTAGCACCAAAATTTTGCAAATTATTAAGTCCTCATTCCTAAGTAAAGAAACTCAATGCCTACCATACACAAAACAATAACCAACGCTAAATTAAAAACAGAAAATTAAGATGAATAAAAACACCCTATTGATTGTTGATGATATCCTTGACAATGTTAAAGTTCTACGTAAATTCTTGATTAATGAAAATTTCAAAGTGCTGATCGCTGATACCGGTGAAGAAGGACTTAAAGTGGCAGAGCAAGCAGAACCAGACTTAATTTTGTTGGATGTGTTGATGCCACCAGGTATAGATGGTTTTGAAGTTTGTCAACGTTTAAAATCTCAGCAAAACACCAAAGATATTCCTATCATTTTTATGACGGCATTAGCTGATACCATTAATAAAGTGAAAGGCTTCGAGTTAGGAGGAGCCGACTATATTACTAAACCCTTCCAACATGAAGAAGTGCTTGCACGAATCAATGCTCACATTACACTTCGTAAGCAGCAACAACAATTACAAAAGCAAAATAAGGAACTTGATGCTTTTGCTCACATGGTCGCACATGATCTAAAAAATCCCTTAAGTGCCATTGTTACTATCACTGATGTTTTTTTGCAAAAGCATCCCATTAACAGCACTATAGATTTTAAAGGAATAAAACATATACAACTTGCAAAAAAAGCAGGACAACAGGCTGTCGATATCATTTATGCTTTACTTACTTTATGTGGAGTATCACGACAATCTCATGTGAACTTCCAATCTTTGGAAATGTCCAAAATTATTGATCAAGTTATAAAGCAACAGCTTACTTCCATGATAGAAGAGTATCAAGGTCAGATTGATTTACCAGACACTTGGCCAATTGCACAAGGTTATGCACCTTGGGTTAAAGAAATTTGGGTTAACTATTTAAGCAATGGCTTAAAATATGGGGGAAAACCACCTATTCTAACGCTTGGCTCTAATCTTCAAAACGATGGAATGATACGTTTTTGGGTACGCGATAATGGTATGGGATTGACTTCAAAATCAATCGCTCAATTATTTACCCCTTTTATTCGTTTGCACAAAGGACGAGCTGAAGGACATGGATTAGGTTTATCAATTGTTCAGCAAATTGTAGAAAAACTGGGAGGACAAGTTGGTGTTGAAAGTGAAATAGATCAAGGAAGTCTGTTTTATTTTACTTTGCCAGCTTATATTGCTATCTCAAGGCATCTGGAATCCAAACTTTAGTTTGGTTCACCCAAGATAAATCTTTTCTCGCTCTTTAAAGGGAAAAATCGTATGGCTGAATTATCTATTATAGAGTAACTGATGTTACGCACTGTACTTCAAAAGTGAATACCAGAGTAGTGCAAAATGAAATTTTGCTGATTGTAACAGATTTTGGGGATACCCCCCTAACCCCCCGTACACGGGTGGAACCAAACATC
>JAUCGK010000492.1 GCA_030378085.1 Candidatus Parabeggiatoa sp. HSG14 | reverse complement strand
TACCAACCGACTTAAATGGGTTCGGGTAATTCCCATGATTCTTAGGACATCTTTAGCTTTCATGCCAATATTATACACATATAATACAACATGTCAACAATTGTTGATATTTTTATCGACTATATAGGTGCTTTATACTTTTGTGCCATATTAGTCAAGGTATTATGGCTATGCATAATGGCATCATTTCCAATAGATGTTCTTACCATTTCTTCTGAAAGATGTTCTCTCACTCTTTCAGCAATGTGTTTTTTGATGGTATCAGGAATTTGTTGAACATAATCAAAATGAGCTTTCGTTAACCAATTATATTTTTGATTTTCACCCTTTTTAGCATTGTAAATAGTATACCCCAAAAATCTAACCGGCTTTTTGGGAAATGCTTTACATTTTTCCTTGGAAATAAATTGAAGACAAATACTAAAATCTCTTTGCCATTTAGTTAAAACCTCACCAATATTTTTTATGCCATATAAAGAAAACATATCTGGAAGACAAGGAATCATAAAGCCATCTACGGTAGAAATAATAACTTTGTTTAATATACCTAAACTTGGAGAAGTATCAATAATCACAAAATCATAGTGATTTTTTTCCGAATATAATTCGGCAAGTTTTCTTATCCGGGTAACGGTTCTTATCGGTAATGGCTCACCCAAAAATATACCAGTCCAACGTTCAGCAATTTTGTTTTCATATTGAAACAGCGTTAGTCGGCTAGGAATCAAATCTAAATTATTAGCTAGGTTAATAGGCGGAGGTAGCTCTTCAAAATCTGAAATACCTTCTTCTACCGATTTTAAAAGAAAATGCATTGTTCGGGTGGTTTTAAAAAGATTATTAAAATCGTCCTCTTTCATTTGTTGTTTAGCAGATTCAAATCCATTGTCAATCACATAGTCTTCATCTCGCCAAATTTTTTCTAATGTTTCCTCTTGCATACCATATAGAGTCATATTACATTGTGAATCCATATCTAAAATAAGGACTTTTTTATCCATTTCAGCGAGTATATGCGCTAAGTGATATGTGAGTGTCGTTTTGCCCACTCCCCCTTTGTTATTAAAAACAGAAATTATTTTCATAAAATTTTCTTAAGTTAGTAGTGATAATATTGATTGAATGATTGACGAGTTTTTTTAGTTATTTGAGATAAGCAGAACAAAATCAAGGTTGAAGCATTTTTATTTTCACAAGTACTTTTTATCCTCCCCTTATCTGTTATCTTCTTAGTTTTTCAAGAAAACAGAGTGAGGGTAAGGATCTCTATTTTTGTGTCTATTGTCGTCTTAAAAAAAGACTACTAAATTGATGCGTGAGTGCAACTTTCCTTAAAATGTTGTCGCTCAGAATGCTCGCTTTGTTTTCCAGGATTAAACGCTGAAACAGGACGATGATAACCCATTACACGAGTCCATATCTCTGTTCGAGTACGTTCAGAATCCTTTAAAAGTAGCTGCCCTTTTGAATCCGTTAAACAATGATTCATGGTTGGGGACACTTTTTGGTAAAGTGATTCACTTTGACTCATTTACTTCTCCTTTTTGTTTGTTAACTAATACTTCTTCATCACAAAGGGGACAAAATTCATGTTCCCCCGCTAAATAACCATGCACCGGACAAATAGAAAAAGTCGGTGTCACAGTAATATAAGGCACTTTATAACGCTCCAGCACTCTTCGTACCAAGTTTTTACAAGTTTGTGCACTGGAAATGCGTTCATTCATGTAAAGGTGTAAAACGGTATTGTGTACAAAAACAAAACTATTGTTTCCTGCCAGATAATTATGATTATGTGCTGTGGTTAAATCATAAAAATTGTTATCCTGCACTTCGACTTTGCTGGTATTTAATACCTTCGTCACTGGTAATTGTCGTTTTAACCGACTAGACAATACTTCTTTAATGAAATCCTTAGATCGGAGTAAAGGCAGTTCTTCTTTTAACAGTCTTGTTTGAGAAGCCGAAATAAACACCCTATACATATCTACTTCATTTTCTTTTTTGGCTATTTTTTTGTGCTTTGAAACTAATACACCGGCTATCGTACACATTTCCAATATATCATCAGCCAAATTTTCGGAAACGGTATAATACTCAATAGTGCCATCTCTTTCGTTAAGCTTTCCATGACTATCAATTAAACCCGCCAGAAAACTATAAAAGTTTTCTTTTGATAAGTGATGTTTCACTTCTGATGGGATTGTGTTAACCTTTTTGTTTTCGTTCAACAAATGATTTTGAGACAGAAAATCTAAAACAGCTTTTTTGTTTGAGCTAAGCGTCAACCGTTTTTCATTCGGTTTATTATCATTTTGAAGCGGCTTAACCGTATCCTTGAAGAAATCGCTTAAAATGTGAGCAATTTTTTCTAGTAGAGCTTTATCTTCTGAGAAGAAATGGACAAGAGATTTTTTCTCATTATTGTCATCTTGCTTATCTTCAGTTATCGAACCCTCACCAATAAAAAAACCAATGAAATAGGCTAATGTTGAATTAAGAGTGCTTGTTTCAGGCAACAAGTTTTGTGTGTTTTGCAGAATGTAATCGCCTTTTTTCAGTTCATCAGCCCTTTTTTCGATCACTTGATATTTTCGTTGACTATAATAATCATCTTGGCAAGTTTGATGAAACCGCAAATGTGCAGCCAGTGCATTTTGACTTTTCAAAGGATGCTGACATACAGGGCATTGATTACTAAAAGTTGCTTTTTCCATTACAAAAAATGGATGCCAATCACTGGTTGTAATTTCAATGCCTCTTCCCGCAACCACTTTTATCTTATGATGTTTTTCAACATCAATTATCATTGCCTCTGTAATTAAATCCCATTCACTTTGTTGTGTTTTCGGGTTATAGCTTAACGCATTGATGGGTGACAAGGATTCAAAATTGTTGACAATGTCTTCTATCTTGATAGCACCTTTATCAGTGATAACTTTATGCCCTTTAGCAATGCAGCCTCCTGTATACTTCGACTGAAGTTCTTCTTGAAATTCTAACGCCTCATACGGATCATCGGTAAAACCCACCGGCAATTGAGAAGAATTAGTATAATAAGGCTTCTCTGGTGTACCGGCTTGTAGAATATCTGGATAACGTTTCTTATCTTCCTTAGCAAAACGATAAGTGGTTCCTTCTGCGGGTGTTGCTTCTAAATTGTACATGTGTCCCGTTTCTTCCTGAAATGCCACCATCTTGGCACGAATATGATCTAACAAACGAATTGCAAACGCTTGTCCCCATTCTGTCGTAATATCCTCTTGATCATCGGTAAAATTACGAATCATTTCATTGATACCATTGACACCGAGTGTAGAAAAATGGTTTCGCAATGTCCCTAGATAACGTTTCGTAAAAGGAAATAATCCGTTATCCATGTAATGCTGAATCACTTCTCGTTTAATTTCTAACCCTTCTTTGCCTAATATTAGCAATTTATCTAATTGTTGATATAACCCTGTTTCATTCCCTTTATACAAATAACCTAAACGAGCGCAATTAATTGTAGATACACCTAAACTGCCTGTTTGTTCAACGGAGCCAAATAAACCATTACCGCGTTTAAGTAATTCGCTGAGATCTAGCTGCAACCTGCAGCACATCGAACGAACCATATTCGGCTTGAGTCCAGAAAGAAGAAATGACTGAAAATAGGGAAGTCCATAACGTGCTGTCATATTGAACAACAAGTCTGTGTTAGGGCTTTCCCAAGGAAAATCAGGCGTGATATTGTAGGTAGGAATGGGAAATGTAAATATACGTCCCTTTGCATCTCCTTCCGTCATCACTTCAATAAATGCACGGTTAATCATATCCATCTCAGCTTGCAAGTCACCATAGCTGAATGGCATTTCTTCACTACCGATATAAGGAATTTGATCACGCAAGTCTTCTGGACAGACCCAATCAAAAGTAAGATTAGTAAAGGGCGTTTGGCTATTACCTGTAATAAAGACACTTCCATTTTTACGTGCAATCCAATAGCTGGAATGTGTGGTAGGACACCAAACCTTGCCTTTGTATTTCACCTTTCTTTTATGAGTAAGAGTGAGTTTCCCTTTACCTTTGGTTAAAAAGGTAATCGAAAACACTGTTTTATCAGATAGAGTACTTTTGTGTTCTCTGACTTTAGTACCATATCCTATCAAAACTGCTAATTCTTGAAGAGCATCTTTTATTTTTTCATCTTTAGTGGTAATGCGAAAACGTTCTTTTTCATCTTCACCTTTTCTATAAGTATCAATAAAAAGCTTAATCTGCCTTTCCGAACATTTCCTAAGAATATCAATATGCATTTCTTCTTTGGAAGCATACGACTGAAGCAAATCATCTGAAATTGCATACTCTTCTTGTACGATATGTCCTGCTATTGGAACATTAATTGGAGATTTAGTTTTAAATAATGCTTCTGCTTCATCCACAAAAAATTTGTTTTTATTGTCGTTATAACCCAATCTCAATACTCGATGATTAGGTGTTAACAATTGTTCTTGTGATCGATTGGAAAAAGCAATTAATTCACCTTCAAAATCATACACATTGATAGCGAGTATTTCGTCTTCAATAACATGTCCATTTTTAAAGCCATAGACTTTATCAGAGATTGAAATGTCATCTTTTAACTTCCAACCCGCTGTTGTTAAAATTTCGGTATCTAAAGGCACACATCCCCAACGAGAAGGCACATTCAAATTGTAAATAAGTTCCTGAATATATTGTTTCACTTGCTTGTAAGGTAACTTATCTTTACGTATATAGGGTGCTAAATAAGAATCAGTGGAGCTAAATGCTTGTGCGCCCGCCCACTCGTTTTGCAAAGTACCTAAAAAGTTGACCATTTGCCCTATAGCACTGGATAAATGTTTGGGAGGCTTAGCTTCAACTTTACCAGGGATGCCATTAAAGCCTTCTGCCAATAAAGAACGTAACGCCCATCCCGCACAATAACCTGCTAACATATCCAAATCGTGAATATGCATATCACCATTACGATGCGCTTCTGCTATTTCTGGCGTATAAATTTGATTAAGCCAGTAATTTGCAATTACTTTACCAGAGACATTTAAAATCAAGCCTCCCAAAGAATATCCTTGGTTAGCATTGGCTTTTACGCGCCAATCCACTTCAGACAAATATTCTTCAACGGATGTCTTAACATTTATTAAGTTTTTGTTTTCTTCATCCGACGGTTGTTCGTTTTTATTTGTTGGTTCAATATCAGTTTTTGTCATTGTTGCTTTTTTTTGTCATTATTTTTTAAAACAAATTAAAAATAGTAACTGAATAAAAATTATTCTTTAAATTTTGAAATTTATAATTGTGATGAGTAGCTACTAAGAGGCTGGTTACTATAATGCGATAAACGCTTTTTGTCAAATTTGATTTTTATTGTATTATCAATCAGTTACATGTAACATTTTGAA
>JAUCGK010000041.1:5927-24744 GCA_030378085.1 Candidatus Parabeggiatoa sp. HSG14 | reverse complement strand
AAAAATGGGAAGAGATAATCCAAAACCAATTAAGCCAACCAGCCGTCCATTTTTTTTTCAACCAAGGGGAGGGGTGGGGGGCTGCGGGAAAAAACGGCCCAAAAAACAAAATTGTTCGCCAATTAAATGGCAAATTATTGATTAAATTCCCTTATAAATGCCTTTTTATTGGTTATGGGTTGTGTAAGATAAGAAACTCAGTTTGTTGAAAAAACGGAGTTTCTTTTAATCTCAATCAAAATAAGGAATATATCAATTTGTATGTCAGATAAATATAAAGAATGGGAAAAAGGTGGTTTAGTTACGCTTGATGAACATAGTCGCGCCAAACATGACGTATTACGAACTTATGTGGAAAGGTATATTGAAATTCTTTTACAGCCAAGTAAAGGGCGTGGTATAAAAGAATTTAAAATAACACTTGTCGATGGATTTGCGGGTGCTGGTTTATATGAAGATGATGAGCCAGGTTCGCCACTCATTCTCTTACAAGCTGTTGAAAATGCAGAAGCGAAAATTAATCATTTTCGTGAAAAAAAAATAACAGTGGATGCCCATTGTTATTTCATTGAAAAAATGAAAAATACTTTCAGTACTTTGAGCGGTGTTTTATCGCAAAGTCGTTACAAAGACAAGATTGGTAAAACGATTTTCTTAAAAAATGGGTTATTTGAAGAATATGTGGACACCATCATTGAAAATGTCAAGAAAAGAAATCCGAGAGGTGGTGGAAGAGTCATATTTTTCTTAGATCAAACTGGGCATTCTCAGGTTTATCCTCAAACGGTACGTGATGTCGTCAAAAAAATTCCCAAGGCAGAATTTATCATTACTATTAGCACTGATTGGCTTGTTGATTTTATTAGTGATAAACGGCCTGTATTCGAGAAAAGCGTTCAAAAATTGGGGCTTGAACAATATTTGAACATTGAAGAAGTTATCCGTCTCAAAAAAGAAAAACGAGTCGATTGGCGATATATTATAGAAGCCAAATTGTCTGTTGCTTGGCAACAAGCAACAGGAGCTTCTTACTTTCGTCCTTTTTTAATTGAGCCTAAAAAAACCCATCGCGGTTATTGGCTTCTACATTTATCACCACATCCAACTGCCCATGATGCCATGACAGATATTCATTGGGAAAAAGGCAATTACTTCAGGCATTACGGTGGTGGATTGGGAATAGATATATTTGGTTACAAACCCCAGCCAAATAACGAGTTGAATGGTATCTCATTCAGTGATACTTTTCGACATAAAAATGAAGAAAATCTTATAGAAGAGTTACCTCACCGTATTTGGACATTTGGGGATAAAGGTGTCTATTTTGAAGAACTGATTAATATGAACCGCAATTTCAAAGCGGTTAGCAATAGTACTGTTGAGAATGCATTACTGAAACTTAGGGAAGCAAAGGAAATTGAAATTTCAGGGAGAAAGGGCGGCAAGAAAAGGAGTAATAAATTGTCCGGAAAAGACATCGTTAGAATCCCACGACAAAGAAAATTATTTTAGTTAGTACTTCCTCAATGTTATTCAGTCAAACTTAATAATGAATATTCGTTAGTAGTGTGCGATTGTTCGCATTTTGTAAGAAGTTGATAAATTGAAAGAAATCCGATTTTTTAAATCGGATTTCTATGAAATAAAATTTAAATTTTTAGGTAAATGTTATCTAATACCCAGACGATTTTTGTTTGGAAATGGAAATAAACCAAATTACTATGGTATTCAATTGACAGAAGCGATTGAACATTGCTTTCTTTATCATAAGGGCGTTCAAACTATATCTAGTAGGTGATTTTATGTCAGACAACATCTTATTATCAATTCGCCCTAAATACGCCGACAAACATATTTGAACGTACTAAAACTGTTGAACTCCGCAGGGTTCGTCCAAAACTTTTAGAAAAAGGAGACTTAGTATTACTTTATGTCTCATCCCCTGTTCAAGCTCTTGCGAGCGCATTTAAAGTCGATAAAATTATTGAAAAACCATTAAAAAATTTGTGGCGGGTTGTACGAAAAAAAGCAGGGATCACACGTCAGGAATTTGATAACTATTATGATGGTGTATCTGTTGGTGTGGCTATTTTTTTAAAGTTCAAGATGTCCAGCAATTAGATGAACCGATTACTCTTGATATTTTAAAAGAGCAATCTTTTCACCCGCCCCAAGGATTTCGCTATTGCAGGGCGAGTGAAGCTGCGTGGTTCAAAGAAATTGCCATTATGCTCAACGAATGAATGTTGTTGCCTAAAAATTGGCTAACCAATCCTAAAACCAAAGAACATCACATCTGAGTTAATATTAAACAAAAAATCGAATTACAGAATACTTTCCTTGTCGTTCACGGTTTTAAAATTCTTTCTTATATACAATCTTTAGGAATTACATCGAAGCTGTTGTCATATTCAATCACTCCCAAACCTGAAGGTTTGGACTCCAACAACCCAATGCTGTCATCCTTTCTAAAATATAATCCTTGTAGTTCATTATAATTCACTTTAGGAGAAATTATGTTAACTCTACCTCACTATCAAATAGATCACCAAATTTATGAGAGTGTTAATTCACTCGTTTATCGTGGATACCGAAAAAAGGATAATCAACAGGTTATCCTTAAAATGCTCAAACAAGATTATCCCAGTCTTGCAGAACTCACCTGCTATCAACAAGAGTATGAAGTGACTCATGATTTGAATTTAGCGGGCGTTATCAAAACGTATGGTATTGAAAAATATCAAAATACACTTGTTATTATTTTGGAAGATTTTGGGGGAGAATCCTTAAAACAATTACTGGCAAATCGTCCATTGACAATAAAAGAATTTTTGCCTTTTTCCCACAAAATCGCTGATAGTTTAGGTTATATTCATGCGGCTCATATTATTCACAAGGATATTAACCCAAGTAATATCGTTTGGGAACCTGTCAGCAATCAATTGAAAATCATTGATTTTGGGATTGCAAGTCGTCTCCTGCGTGAAAATCCCACTTTGAAAAATCCTGATCAATTAGAGGGTACATTAGCTTATTTATCCCCTGAACAAACAGGACGCATTAATCGTAGTATGGATTATCGCACCGATTTATATTCGTTGGGTGTGACTTTTTACGAATTGCTCACAGGGCAATTGCCTTTTGTTGCCACTGATGCAATGGAAGTAGTACATTGTCATATTGCTAAAACGCCAACGCCCTTATGCGATGTCAATCCTGATATACCTCCAATTATTTCTGACATTGTTTTGAAATTACTGGCAAAAAATGCTGAGAATCGATATCAGTCGGCTTTTGGTTTAAAGGCGGATTTGGAGAAAATCCAAGAAAACCTGACAGGTCTTGAAGACCTGTCAGGTTTGCAGTTTGAGTTAGCCCAAAACGATTTTTCTGGGCGTTTTCAAATTCCTCAAAAACTCTATGGGCGCGAAAAAGAAGTCAATACGTTATTGCAAAGCTTTGAACGAGTGAGTCAAGGAGCTTGTGAAATGATGTTGGTGGCGGGTTATTCTGGTGTGGGCAAAACCGCTTTAGTACATGAAGTCCATAAACCCATGACCGAAAAGCGTGGTTATTTTGCGGCAGGTAAGTTTGATCAATACCAACGCAATATTCCCTATTCGGCTTTGACTCAAGCTTTTAATGAATTTTGCAATTACCTATTGACAGAAAGTGCTGGACAATTAAATCAATGGCGAGAAAAAATCCTAAATGCAGTGGGAAATAATGGACAAATCTTAATAGACATTATTCCACAATTAGAATTGGTGATTGGCAAACAAACAACCGTTACTCAAGTTGGACAAACCGAAGCACAAAATCGTTTTAATTTGGTTTTTCAGAATTTTTTCCGTATTATCAGCCAAGCAGAACATCCTTTGGTGTTATTTATAGACGATTTACAATGGGCGGATTCTGCTTCTTTAAATCTGTTGAAATTACTGATGACAGATATGGATGGACAGTATTTCTTGATCATTGGTGCTTATCGAGATAATGAAGTCGATGCCACTCACCGATTGACAACAATGATCGAAGATTTGCAAAAAGCAGCTGTCACTGTTAACACGCTTCAAGTACAAAATTTATCGCCTACTGATACAAATACATTGATTGCAGAAGCTTTGGGGGTTGAATTAACCGATGTGAGTAGACTGGCTAATCTCGTTTATAAAAAAACGCAAGGCAATGCATTTTTTACTCACGAATTTTTAAAATCCTTGTATGAAGAAGCATTATTAACCTTTGATATTGAGGAACAGAAATGGCAATGGGCAGTTTCCAAAATTGTTGCTAAAGGTATGACTGATAATGTAGTGCAACTGATGGCAAGTAAAATTGAACAACTACCAGTTGACACACAAACTGTTTTGAAATTGGCTTCTTGTATTGGTAACCAATTTTATTTGGAAACGTTGTCTATTATCTACCAACATTCACAAGCTGATACATTAGCGCAGCTATGGAAAGCTATGGAAGAAAATTTAGTTTTCCCTTTGGATGATAATTACAAACTGTTAGAACTTGTAAAAGAAAAAAGGGGTAAGACGTGCTTTAGGTTTCAACATGATCGCATACAACAAGCCGCTTATTCCTTGATAGTAGACACGGAAAAATCAATTCTGCATCATCAAATTGGTGAATTTATCTTATTGGCTTACCCTGAAGATTTAGAAGAGAGACTTTTTGAAATAGTCGATCATCTCAATCTGGGTATTGAACAAGTAGCAACTCAAAAAGAAAGAAATGAAATTGCCCGTTTGAATCTTCAAGCAGGTCAGAAAGCGAAATCTGCAACAGCTTACGGTGCAGCATCCAATTATTTGAATAATGGACTAAAATACTTGGCAACCGACTGTTGGCAAGGTGAATATGAGTTGACTCTCACTCTCTACGTGGAAACCATGGAAGCAGCCTTTTTAGACACCAATCTTGAGCAAGCAGAAACACTGGCTCAGATTGTTCTACAACAAGCCAAGACGCTCCTAGACAAACTCAAAATCTATGAAGTTCTCATCCAACTTTATATGACGAAAAACCAGGTACAAACAGCACTAGACACCGCATTGAAAGTATTGGGAATGTTGGGTGTCGATTTGGAAAAAGAACCCCCAAAACAATTGGTGATTGAAAATTGTTATGCCTTGCCAAAAATGACTGCTCCCAATAAACTGGCTGCGATGCGGCTGTTAAATTTTGCCATTTCTCCTTCTTATACAGTTGCACCTGAACTTTTCCCACAAATTGCTTTTACAATGGTTAATCTATCGGTCAGATATGGAAATTCCTCCTTATCGGCTTACGGCTATGCTAATTATGGCTTGCTACTGTGCGGGGTACTGGGAGATATAGATTCTGGATATAGATTTGGGGAATTGGCTATCCATTTATTGGATAAATTTGAAGTCAAAGAGTTCAAAGCGAAAGTATTGACTTCAAGTAATGTGGGTATCAATCACTGGAAAAAGTTGGCTAGAAACACTCTAGAACCTTTATTTAAAGCCATTCAAAATGGTCTCGAAATGGGCGATATAGAATATGTGGGTATTGCAGCCATGCACTATGGTAGCTACACATTTTGGGTAGGAAACAAGTTGGAATCAGCGGAGCAAGAACTCTCAAAATACACTGAATTGATGCACTCCATAAAACAGGAGTATCAGCTTATTTATCTCAATATTTGGCAACAAACTGTTTTTAACCTACAAGGGCTTAGTTCCGATCCCTGTCGTTTAATAGGCGATGCTTTTAATGAAGATGAAATATTGCCCAATGTGCTTGAAACCAACTACGGCATGGCTATTTTTGGTATTTATTTATCAAAATCAATGCTTCATTATTTATTTAAAGATTTCACCCAATCGGTGGCTAATGCAGCATTGGCGGAAAACTATGAACAAGCCAATGCGGGTGTGATGGTGGTTCCAATACGCAAGTTCTATTATTCTTTGGCACTGTTGGCAACGTATTCTACTGCATCTTCTGAGAAACAATCAGAAATCATACGTCAAGTAGAATCTCATCAGCAACAGATGAAACTCTGGGCTTCTCACGCACCAACCAATTATCAACACAAGTATGATCTTGTAGAAGCCGAAAAAGCACATGTTTTTGGACAACTGGAAGCTATTGAGTGGTACGAAAAAGCCATTACTGGCGCCAAAGAAAATCAATATCTTCAAGAGGAAGCCTTAGCTTATGAATTAGCTGCCGAGTTTTATCTCGCCCGGGGTATGGATAAAGTTGCCCAAACCTATCTGCGTGAAGCGCACTACACTTATCAACAATGGGGAGCTGTGGCTAAGGTTAAGGATTTAGAAGAAAAACATCCGCAAATGTTAGCCATGATCGCCAAAGTACCGAAAAATACTGGTTCAACTGTTACCATGAAAGCAACAGTAATGGCTTCTGCGGCAACTCAGTTAACAACTTCAATGATGTTAGATTTAGAGAGTGTAACGAAAGCTGCCCAAACATTAGCTGGAGAAATTGTCCTCAGCAAGCTGTTAGAAAAAATGATGTATACACTCATTGAAAACGCGGGTGCAGAACGTGGTTTATTGATACTTGATAAAGAAGGAGAATGGCTGATTGAAGCTGAAGGTATCGCTGAAGCTTCAGTTAATATTGATGAAGTAACTGTATTACAATCACTCCCCATAGAAAATCGGTTACCTTTGACTATTGTTAATTATGTCACAAGAAGCTATATACCTGTGGTATTAGCCAATGCCCTGCAAGAAGGTATTTATATGGGAGATAGCTATATCCAACAACATCAACTTAAATCGGTTTTGTGTAGTCCAATTTTGCATCAAGGAAAATTAATTGGTTTACTTTATTTGGAAAATAATTTGATCGAAGGTGCGTTTACTCCAGCAAGACTGAAAATCGTTGATATGCTTTCTTCTCAAGCAGCGATTTCTCTTGAAAATGCTTTATTGTATCGTACATTGGAACAAAAAGTAGAACAACGCACAGCCGAACTCGCTACAGCAAATCAAGAAATTACGCTGCTCAATGAACGCCTCAAAGAAGATAATCTGCGTATGGGAGCTGAATTAGATGTTGCACGTCAATTGCAGCAGATGGTGTTACCCAAAGAATCAGAACTGCAACAAATTAAAGGGTTAGATATTGCAGGATTTATGGAACCCGCCGATGAAATCGGTGGAGATTATTATGATGTCCTTGAACATAACGGGCATATCAAAATCGGTATTGGTGATGTCACAGGGCATGGACTTGAAAGCGGTGTTGTTATGCTGATGGTACAAATGGGAGTACAAACGTTATTAACAACTGATATCAGGAATTCAGAAAAGTTCTTAGCCTTGCTTAATCATGCGGTTCATAAAAATATCAAACGTATTGAGACAGATAAAAATTTAACGTTGTCTTTATTAGATTATCAACCTTCAACAGGTATTTTGCGTATAACCGGACAACATGAAGAAATATTGGTTGTACGCCAAAATGGCAAAGTTGAACGAGTTGATACCATTGACTTAGGATTTATGGTGGGAGTTATTCCTAATATTGCCCATATGCTCTCCCACTTGGATATCCAATTATTTAAAGGAGATGGTATTGTCCTTTATACTGATGGCATCACTGAAGCGCGGGACCCTAAAATGAAACTTTATGGCGTAGAACGTTTGTGTGAAGTCGTCAGTCATCATTGGCAGCTTACTTCTCACGAAATTCAACAAGCTGTTGTTGCTGATGTCAAACAATACATCGACACGCAAAAGGTTTTTGATGATATTACTTTGTTGATTTTAAAACAAGAATAACAACTGAATAAAGTACAACCTCCCCTAAATCCCCTCCTTAAATTAAGGAAGGGACTTGTACCTGACGCAATCGGGAAATACTATATTTCGTGGTTATTCCATACTTTCCAATGAACGCTTAACAATTACTAATTTATGTCAAATAAAATAACATTATCTCATTCTAAAGCGATTGTTGTACTGGGGATGCATCGCAGTGGCACGTCGGCATTAACGAGAGTTTTAAATATCTTGGGGGTTCATCTTGGTAGTGGGCTGATGCCAAAACATCTGACTAATGAGTTGGGCTTTTGGGAGCATTTTAAAATTGTTAAGGCGAATGAACAGATTTTGCAACGTCTTGATTCTTCATGGCTTGATAGCACTGCTTTGCCTGAACAATGGTGGCATTTTAAAACGCTTGCTCCGTTGCGTCAGTATTTGAGCGAAGTACTTCGACAAGAATTTTCCAATAGCTCACTTTGGGGAATTAAGGATCCGCGATTATGTCGTTTGTTGCCGTTATGGATACCGCTTTTAGAAAAAGTGAACAGCACTCCTCACTTTGTGATTATTGTGAGACATCCGCTTGAAGTCATCGCTTCATTAGAAGCGCGTGATGGGTTGTCATATAACACTTCGTTACGGTTGTGGTTGGAATATGTCCTAACCAGTGTGCAAACAACTCACGGCTATCCTCGTGTTTTTGTTACTTATGATGAGTTACTCAAAAATTGGTCAGCCACAGCAACCAAAATTGCCCAAGCTTTCAAAATAGAATGGCCAAATTCTGTTGATTCTGTGGCGGGAGAGATTGACGCTTTTCTTTCTCCCAGCTTAAAACACCAGCGATTTTCTCCCAACGATTGGCAAGAAAAAGTACCCGGATTAAGTCAGGATTTGTTGGTGTGGAGTGATAAGGTTTATCAAATTATTTGTCATACCGCTGAAGAAGGCGAAGGTAAACAGCTTGAGGTTTTAAATGCGATTCAAACCGCGTTGGTTGGGAAAAATACAAAGCTGAAGCTTTGTACTCCTGGAATACAACGCTTTAGCTTTGTACATATACTGATTCATTTACAGAAAAAACAGTTAAAACATCTGAAAACTACTTTGGAGGCATTGCGCTCCCAAGATTATAGTCATTGGTATTTATCTATTGTGGCGGATTTCAATTGTGCCGATATCGCTTTGTGGGATTTGCCAAATGTGCGTTGGCTTTTGATAGATTCAAACCGTCAAGCGATGGCAACAATTAATCGGGAGATAGCAGTAATCAATGCAGAGTGGGTGGCATTAATAACAGCGGGAGATAGTTTCGCGCCGGATTTATTTTCTTTGTGTGTTCAACAGATAGAAAGTCATCCGAGTTGGCGATTTATTTATGTGGATGAAGAGAATGATTCGATGCCTAATTTCAAACCGGATTTTAATTTGGATTTGCTGCGTGCAACGCCTTATATGGGCAATTTTTGTTTAATCAAACAAGAAGCTCAACAAACGGTGGGCGGCTATACGCCCCATTCCAGTTTAGAAAATTATGATATTGCCTTGAAAATATTTGAACGCTATGGCGAAACTGCTTTTGGGCATATTGCAAAAGTACTTTATCATCGTTTAGATGATAATGTTCAATGCACTAAAACAACTTCTATAGACGTTCAGAAAAATAATTTATCGATCAAACCTGCCAGGTTTTGGAAACCTGGCAGGTTTTGTGAAGTTATTTACCTGAAAAACTATATAACGACATCCATTGCAAAGTGGATAAAGCAAAGCGTATCCACTTCTCCCGCCACAGAAATTCTACAACAACATCTCCAACGCCAAAACATTATCGCCAAAGTTCAGCCCACGAAATTTAGAGATATTTATTGGATAGACTATGCATTAAAACATAATTCTTTGGTATCCATTATTATTGGCACTCGTAACGGGAGACAATCCTTACAACGCTGTTTAAATAGTTTGTTAAAAATTACCGCTTATAGCTATTATGAAATTATCATTGTGGATAATCATAGTGATGATGTGGAAACGCTCACTTATCTTGAAACCTTAAAAGCTTCTCCCAATATTCGTTTTTTATCCTGTGATACTGAAATAACACCTGCTGAAATCAATAACTTAGCGGCTAAAAATGCCAACGGTGGTTATTTACTATTTCTCAATGATGACACTGAAATTATAGAAGCAGAATGGTTGCAACGGTTACTTGCTTTAAACCAACGTCAAGAAATTGGTATTGTTGCGCCGCGTTTATTGGATAACAATCAACATCTTATTCATGCAGGTTTTATTTTGGGTATGGGCAGTGTGGGTATAGCAGGACAAATTAATCAAGGTTTGACGGTTAATGAATTAGGTTATCAAAAACGTGCTCAAGCCACACAAAACTTTTCTGCTGTTTCTGACAGTTGTTTAATGATAAAACAATCTGTCTATGAAACCGTAGAACAAATGGACGAGAAAACCTGTAACACGTTATTTAGTGAAGTTGATTTATGCCTAAAGGTAAGAAAAGCCGATTATAAAATTGTTTGGACACCGCATGTCACCTTATTACAACACGGCACAGGGAGTTTAATTCGCAATCGTCAACAAGTGATTGATAACAAGAAAATCAGTCAAGAAGTTGCTGCTATGTTTGAAAGAGGATTGTCACAATTTAGCAACGATCCCGCTTATAACCCAAACTTATGCTTAAACGGTAAAGAATGGCAATCCGAAACTCAAATTAATGTGCCTTGGATAATTACCCAAAACCGTCAAGATTCAGCTAATCAAGATTTACCAATAAATCCTGTTAAACCAATTACCCATGATTCATTACCAAAAATAGTGGCGTTTCCACATGATTCTTGGGGCGTGGGTGAATATCGGGCGAGAACTCCATTACGTGCTTTACAGCAAGCCGGTTTAGCAGAATATGCGTTTATGCCCAATGATGATGTGGGTAGGATACCTACGTTGCCAGAATTTGAACGAATGCAAGCAGATACGTTATTATTCCATAACGCACTCCATGATGAACATCTGAATGCTTTACAACAGCTTCGGCGTTTTAGTCATTGCTTTAAAGTCTTTGGGCAAGATGATTTGATTTACGCGCTCCCTAAAACCAATCCTTATTATAAAACCAATTATAAAGATATCAAACAGCGTGTTCATCGTGCGATTACTTTCAGTGATCGCCTCATTGTGACAACAGAGCCACTGGTTGACGCTTATCGGTTTCTCAATACCGATATTCGGCTGATTCCTAATTATATAGAATATGCGCGTTGGAAAGATTTATCGCCACAACGGCAACAAGGCAGAAAACCCCGTATAGGTTGGGCAGGTGCGGCGCAACATCAGGGCGATTTAAGGTTGATTATGTCGTTGGTAAAAGCGTTGGCGCAGGAAGTGGAATGGGTTTTCTTTGGATTATGTCCGAAAGAATTAAAGGAATACATCCATGAATGTTATGGCATGGTACCTTTTGAACAATATCCCGCTAAATTGGCAAGTCTTAATTTAGATTTAGCCATTGCCCCTTTAGAACAAAATACGTTTAACGAAGCCAAAAGTAATCTGCGTCTTTTAGAATATGGCATTTTAGGTTATCCCGTTGTCTGTTCAGATATTTATCCTTACCAAAACGCGCCGGTAACACGAGTCGCTAATACAGAACACGCTTGGCTTGAAGCGGTTAGAGCGCGTATTGATGATTTAGAGAACACAGCGAAAGAGGGAGATAACTTAAAAAAATGGGTGATTAATAATTGGTTATTAGAGGATCATCTCACACAATGGGGAGAGGCTCTGAATATTATGAATTTCACTCCCCATAAAAAGGATGTCCTAATACAGTCTGGTTTGGACAACTCTCAAAAATTGAATAATGATGTCCTAATACAGTCTGGTTTGGACAACTCTCAAAAATTGAGTCAAGTAAAAAATGAAAATAACAATTTAGATTCTAAAACACGCTGGATTTTTATTCTTGGCTGTGAACAATCTGGGACAAATCTTTTAGCAAAAATACTTTGTCAACATGAATCCATTGCTCCCATTGAAATGTCAGCCGCGCCCCTTGAAAAAATAGTAACCGTTCCCGCTTTATGGACAGAAAAAGAAACGGTGATTCGTGCCAAAACCTCGGAGATTTTTAAAACCTCTGAAGTTGACTCGGAAAATTATACACATTTAATTGTAGAAGGTTTACCTGCTAACATGGGCAAAGCATTATTGTTACAAGCACAATTTCCAAATGCGTATTTTATTCTCATCGTGCGTGATAGTTATGCTGTTTCGTTGGCACTTCGTGATCACGTACAACAAACGCATGGCACAATGCCATTATTATTACATCGGGCAGCGCGGCAATGGCAACGCAGTTTAGCAATGTTGCAAGAAGACGCACCTAAATTACAACATTTCCTTGAAATTCAATATGAGGATGTACTTGATAATCCTAAGAATACTTTAGAGAAAGTATTTAATTTCTTGAGTTTAATACCAATAAATAATGTTGAAGCCTTAAAAAAGCAGCTTTCCCTACAAAACATCGCTCGTCAGAATACAACCTGTTTAGGACAAATAAGTGCAGAACAACGATCGGTTATTAAAAACTGCCAAAATTCTGATTTTAATAATTAATCTTGTTCAAACTTCTTCAGCACTTCCTCAACACTTATTCCCAATACCTTCGTAATCGCTGTGGGCAGGGTGTCGTCGTTGGTACAAGCTTTTGAACAAGATTACATGGATTAAGGAATGGACAGGATTAATGTTTTGAGGTTACAATCCTGTTCAAATCTTAATTTTCTTTAAGGACAACAACCAGCAAAGGTGAGCCGTCCGATTAACGAAATCTGTTGCGTTTATTTCTAAATCATGCCTTTATAGTCAGTCATTTGGATTACCTATATGTATTACCAAATTATCAGATAATTTCATTTTTCTGGGCGAATTTTTCTGAAGGTTGAATACTCAGTTCAATTAACCATTTTAAAACTGTTTCATCCCCAGCCAACGCGCTTTTTAGAATCTTGGCTAATTCAGTACACTTATTAAGAGGAACAACATAGTCAAATACTTTAGCCATGACTCGCAGTGTGGCTTGTGTCCAATCGCCTTCGACAATTATAACACCTATTAATCTTTTATGGTGTCCTTTCCAATTGATGGCTGAAAACATCTTATCTTTAGCATACAATGAGGCATGTCTGCTGGAGGATTTTCGCACTTCTATAAACGCTATCGGATTGCTTGGTTCTGGTATAACAAAATCGGCTCGAAAATCATAAACAACACCTGCTAAGGAAGAATATTCATTTTCTCGTTTGTACTCAACACCTTGACTAGAAAGCGCATTAGCAACAACTTCTTCAAACAAAATTCGTCCAACTAAATCACGAACAATTCCTTCCATTGTAATTTCCAATCTTTGAAGTATTTGCGATTTAGAAATTTGTTTGGGTTTAATTGTACTTTTAAGTAACACAGCCAGTCGCTCGGCACTCGGTTTTGAAAAACCAGTATCAGACACGGCACCTATTTTCTTTTTCAATTGGGCTTTGCTCAATGTCAGTAGATTTTGAAAAACCGGCAATAGTACTGGGGTTTTATGTAGCGTATTGGCATCAAAAGTCGTAAAACTCTTGGTTAATTTTTCGGCTCTATCAAAGAGAGTGGCAGCATAAGGACGTATTTGGTTATAGACACCTACTGTCACAGCTTGTTCAACATCAAAAGGTACAGCACTTTTTCGTTGCCTTTCTGCAATTAATTGTTTTGCAAAATTGGATTCATTTTCTAACCATTCGGCACCGATACCTGCTGCAAATAATTTTGCGGTGTCAGGTTCTGATAAGTATTCTTCTCTTATCTTCTCTAATCCATTTGAGAGGTTTAGCAAGTCGAGATAACGTTTAATCTCAACATTCATCGCGTCTTTTGCTAGTTGATAAATTGTTTTCATGCTATCTATTTCCTTAACTTTTGTATGCGACAATATGATACTCACCAAGCCCTTTTTTTGCGCCGTCTCGTTTTGATAGCACCCAGCGATGTCCACGTTTTCTTATAAAATTGATAGTCACCTCTGAAAATCCAATCGTTTCCATGATAGTTTTGGTATGTTGATGAGTTTCAATATGAATGCCATACAGTGCAGCATCCCCTATCACCCAATGCACTTGTCCTCCAGATTTTAAAACTCGAAAGACTTCTTGTAAAACTGATTGAATTTGTGAATAATACGGATAAACCAGAAAATCATATTCTTTCTTGCCAGCACGATGTTTTTTTTCAGCCGATAATTCATCAACAATCAAAGCCAATTCTTCGCGTAGATTTAGAGGTAACGAGTCTTTTTTCTGAGTTTGAAATTCGTGAGTTTTCCGATTTTGTAAAGCCGTTGTTGTGTTGATAATTAAATTTTTCCGTACTAATTGAGTGATATTTTTCCAAGAATCTGCCCATCCAAGCAAATATAAATGTAATCTAGTCATCTCTGCAAAATCAAAATTATTTAAGTACGGGGGAGAAGTAATACAAATACCTATACTCTTATTTTCCAATTCCACCATAGATTCTGCAGATTTTAAGTGACAACAGGGAATGGGTTGATTAACCCAATGGGTTTTATACCAATCTGAGTCAATATCTTCTTTAAACGTACTGGCGACTAATTCGATGGCACTTTGAAATAAAATGCTATTCTTTTTTGAGTCAGGTGCTTTATAAATACCATCTGTTTGTGCATCGCAAGCCATTTCGCAAGCTTTTAAAAACAGAGCAACGGTTAATGGTTTAGAAGCAGCCTGGGTTGAATTAACGGCGGTGGCAGCGCGGCTTATTGCTTCTCTATTTGCCTCGGAATACATTTTAGCGATGAATTTATGGGCATCATTTGACCATTTTATGGGCATCGTTTCAGTTAAAAGTTTATAAGCAATTTCATCTATATCATTGCTGACATAATTTTTCAATTTAGCCTGTGCTAAAGTATAGAAGATTGGGTGTATTTCATAGCCAACACTATTAAATCCTAGATTTCTCGCTGCCACTAATGTTGTTCCACAGCCAAGAAAAGGGTCTAGTACCACATTTTCATTAGGTTCCTTATCAGATAAACAAGCTTCAACAAACTCAATAGAATAACCTGCGATGAAATTAGCCCAACGCTGAATCCGGTAATTATGGCTTAATGTATTGGTGGGCAACTTTTCTGATTTGCCATCGGAATCTGAAAACAGTGAAAGATTATCGGTTGTGAGTTTCATATACGAAAGCTTTGATTATTTGTAACATCATCATCTTCAATGTTGGGCAAGATATTAATTTGATAAGTCATTAAATACCTCATCAATTGTCTTACCAGGGGGAGTTAATCCTTGCTCTCGTTGCTGATGTCCATCTAGCAAAGCAGCGAGTGATTTCTTGTCACGAAGCAAACAGAGTGTTTCTTGAATTTCTTCCCAATAATCTTTGTCTATCATAATAACAGCACCCTCATCAGAAACGATGAGCGTTTCATCACTGTTTTTGATAGTTTCTGCTATGACATAAGGCAAGTTAGTCGATGCTTCTTGTAAACTTAATGCGTTCATTGAAAACCTCTAATTTTATTTAGTCAGAATCAGAAACGAAGTAATTTGCAGGATTTTAGAATTAACAGAATAAATTTGTCTGAATCAGAATTTGCAGGATTTTAGAATTAACAGAATAAAAACTAAAAACCCATCCTGAAAATTCTTTAATTCTGTAAATTCTGATTCTGACAATTAATCCTGTTCAAACCTCTCCAACACTTCCTCAACACTTACAACACCTCCACAACCGCTGCAACTGCAACGTGCTAATGGTGAATTATGAGGTAGGTTGGACTGACGAAGGAAGTCCAACAAAAGTCGAAAGTTTTTAGAATTTTTGTTGGACTTCGCAAGCTCAGTCCAACCTACGTGCTGCAGCGAGCAAGGTGTCATCGTTGGTGGCTTGATAGTATGAGAATTGTTAAATTCATTATGAAACAGGGAGTTTTTTAAGCCAATTTTCAACTTTCAAATCCTTAATTCTATCAAAATGGTTGTCAGCCGTTACCAGTGTCAAATTGTATGTCAAAGCCACTGCTGCAATAAAAATATCAGCATCTGGAAGCAATCGTCCCTGCTGTTTCAAATTGGCATAGATTTCAGAGGCTTTATCAAGTACCGCTTCATTATCCGTGCCTAACATTTCGTATCTTTGACGAATTTTGTTAAATTCTGTCATTTTCCGAGTAGCTTGTGTGGCTAACAAACCGCGTTTGGTTTCATAATAAGTGATGGTATTGAAAAAGATTTTCCGTTTTGCCGTATTAGCCAACATCACGTTTTTCAAAACCTGTTTATCTTGCTTGAGCATAGCAGAAACAGTATTGGTATCCATGAGAACATCTGTTAAAACATCCATAATGACGGTTATCTCCTTATCAAGCATTCATCAAAAGTTGCCATTTGTTCCGGCGTGAAGTCATTTAACATTCCTGCGACAAGTTCGAGTGCCATTTGTTTGCCAACAAGTTCCTTGAGTTCTTTATCGCTAAAGTCCATGAATTGTTCAAATGACATGTATTCCATCAGCTCTGTTAGGGTATGTGTCTGCCATTCTTCTTGACTGTGTTTGCCAAGATAAACACGGTCATGATCTTCGGCTATCTCTTTTTCTATAAGAGGATAAAGCCGAAGTTGAAACACGTATTTGGTTGGTACCATTTCTGTATTGTTCATAGTTATTCTCTTTTTGGTTAAAAATAGTCAAGATTAATCTTGTTTTTCTCGTTCCCACGCACCGGCGTGGGAATGCAGTCACGACGCACCAGCGTCGTGGTTCGCGAAAACGGGACGCTGGCGCGTCCCGACTCGGTTCCCACGCCAGCGCGTGGGAACCAGAAAAACCCCTCCAACACTGCCTCAACACTTATCCCCAATACGTTAGTTATCCAAATCTGAAATGGGTATTTTCTTCACAGATAACCTCTTGTAACAAATTGACTAAAATCTGTGGGTTATCATTATGTTCTTGTTGCCGATTTGCTTTTGTTAATTCATTCGTTAGTAATATAGTAATGTCTGTAGCCAATTGATAGCGTTTGTCGCGGAGATCAAAACGGTCAATTTCCTCACCACCCTCTTCTAAATCTTTAGGTATGGTTTCGGATCGATTCGTCAATTGGGATAAAGATTGAGTTGTCACAATGTCTTTTAGCAACTGGGAACGAACGACAATTGACTTGCCGTAATTCCAGCCTTTCATAAACAGAAATTCCATAATTTTCTCCTATTCATCATCGTAGGGTTTATCAATTTTGAGTTCGGATGAACAGACATTTTCTCGGTATTCAATACCAGCTTCATTGAAAAGTTTTTTGGCACCATTGGTTATACCACCATGACACAAGAGAGTAGATACACCTTGTTTGATGATTTTTTTGGCATCATAAGCCGTAAGTTTGGCTGTCCATACCTTAACCTCAATATATTTGTCCTCGTCTGACATATATTATCCTTATATAATCAATTGTTTTAGTGACGATTTATTTCGATAGTTTTATCAACTAAGTATAGCAGTTTATCATGATCACTTTTGCTAACTCGAATGTCTCCTTTCGCTGAATTCTTGTCAGTTGGTTCTATATCTAGTCCATGAAGCCGTCCAATTTTGACGACACTATGAACAATTAGTTCATGTTCTATATAGCTTTCAATCGCTTTTTGTGCCGATGATTTTTGTTCATTCATTTTAAAACCTTATCCATAAAATTTCAATAAAGTGTAAAAATAGTACAGCGAATTGACGAAATAAACGAATTGATAAGTCAATTGGGAGGTGGTTTCTCGTTCCCACGCGCCGGCGTGGGAATGCAGTCACGATGCGCCAGCGTCGTGGTTCGCGAAAACGGGACGCTGGCGCGTCCCGACTCGGTTCCCACGCCAGCGCGTGGGAACCAGAAAGGTTTTAATTCGTTTATCCACGTAATTCGTTGTACTCAACTCAAGCCTGTTCAAACCCCTTCAACACCTCCTCAACACTTATCCCCAATACCTTCGCAACCGCAGCGGGCAAGGTGTCGTTTCTCGTTCCCACGCGCCGGCGTGGGAATGCAGTCACAACGCGCCAGCGTCGTGGTTCGCGAAAACGGGACGCTGGCGCGTCCCGACTCGGTTCCCACGCCAGCGCGTGGGAACCAGAAAGGTTTTAATTCGTTTATCCACGTAATTCGTTGTACTTAACTCAAGCCTGTTCAAACCTCTCCAACACTTCCTCAACACTTATCCCCAACACCTTCGCAACCGCAGCGGGCAAGGTATCGTCGTTGGTGGCTTGATACAGACGAGCAAAACCCTTTAAAACGATAGCAAGATTATGACTATCATTAAATTCAACAAATGTATTTAACGCTTTAAGATAATAGTCCTTTGCCTGTTGCCATTGCTCCTGTTCTTGTGCCACCATGCCCAGTTGGTGATAAGTGCTGGCTTGTGAATACTTATCCTTGAACTCAATTTGAATAGCCAGAGCCTTTTGATAATACTGCTCAGCGGCTTGCCATTGACGCTGTTCTTGTGCCACTCTGCCCAGTTGGTGATAAGTGCCGGCTTGTGAATACTTATCCTTGAACTCAATTTTAATAGCCAGAGCCTTTTGATAATACTGCTCAGCGGCTTGCCATTGACGCTGTTCTTGTGCCACGATGCCCAGTTGGTGATAAGTGCCGGCTTGTTCATACTTATCATTGAACTCAATAAAAATAGCCAGAGCCTTTTGATAATACTGCTCAGCGGCTTGCCATTGACGCTGTTCTTCTGCCAGCATGCCCAGTTGGTGATAAGTGCGGGCTTGTGAATACTTATCATTGAACTCAATTTTAATAGCCAGAGCCTTTTGATAATACTGCTCAGCGGCTTGCCATTGACGCTGTTCTTGTGCCACGTTGCCCAGTTGGTGATAAGTGCCGGCTTGTTCATACTTATCATTGAAGTCAATATAAATAGCCAGAGCCTTTTGATAAT
>JAUCGK010000041.1:0-5827 GCA_030378085.1 Candidatus Parabeggiatoa sp. HSG14 | reverse complement strand
ACTGCTCAGCGGCTTGCCATTGACGCTGTTCTTGTGCCACTCTGCCCAGTTGGTGATAAGTGCTGGCTTGTGAATACTTATCCTTGAACTCAATTTTAATAGCCAGAGCCTTTTGATAATACTGCTCAGCGGCTTGCCATTGACGCTGTTCTTGTGCCACTCTGCCCAGTTGGTGATAAGTGCTGGCTTGTGAATACTTATCCTTGAACTCAATTTTAATAGCCAGAGCCTTTTGATAATACTGCTCTGCGGCTTGCCATTGACGCTGTTCTTGTGCCACGTAGCCCAGTTGGTGATAAATTCCTGCACTTTTTTGTTTGATCTCATCAACATTATAACTGGTATTATTTAGCCAAATTGACAGAGCTTTTTGATAAGATTGCTCTGCTTGTGTATATTGCTGGCTTAAAAGTTGTCGTTTGGCAATATTATCCACAACCCCAACAAACTCAGCACCTAATTGTCCTTGCAAAGCGTCGGCAGGGTATTTTTCCAAACGGGCTAAAACGCTTTCACCTAAAACTAATCCTCGTGCATTATCTTGAGTCGTATCCAAATAAAAAGATAATGCTTTATAAGGATTTATAATTGACACTTGTGCCACCAACGCCAAATCCAACGCCTTACTCAGATTTTCATACTCAAAAGAGACTAACACTTGTCCCATCTGTTTTTGTTGGCTCTCTTTGGATTGAAGCAAACCGGCTAACGCCCCACCAATTCCATCATAATGTTGCCGAAATGCTGTCTCAATTGCTGCTTGATAATCGGGCTGTGCTTGTAAACGATTCCGCATAAAATAAGGAAAAATGGGTTGCAACCGCAAAAATATCGGTATTTCAGGATGGGGAGCTAACAACCCCCAATTATTAGCCTCTTGTAATACAGACTCCCATTGTTCAAAAGGCAAGTCAGCTAATGTGGGTTGTTGTTTTAATTTATCAATATAATGTACAACCTGACCATTAGCATCTCGCATTTGATAAGTCCCAATTACTCCTGTAAATGGAGCCAAACACAACAACAACTTCTGTGCATCTTCCGACAAATTCCCATAAGAATAATCAATACAACGCAAAATATTAGTCGTTTTATCTTGCCAACTATCCCCAGTTTCCTTTCCAGTATCCAATGTATTATCAGAACCGGACTCCAATGCTTGCAAAATTTCCTGTGGTGTTTGTTGTACTAAATTTCCCAACACCACCTGCAAAGCCAACGGATAACCCGCCAATAACTTCAATAACTTTTGTAAATACTCCCGCTGTGCCTCATCCTCCCGATAACGACTCACGCCATGAAAAGCCAAAATCTTATCCACCAACTGCGAAGCCGCTTCCGCATCTAAACCCGCCAAGCCATATACATTATTGGCAAACGTCCCTTCAGCCAACCACGCTTCATCACCACGCGAACCTAATAAAATCAAACTATTACCGCCTACAATTTCTCGCAACAAAGCTTGCAATTTTTGCTGTTCATCGACTGGCAACGTATGCTGAATCGCTAAATGTGCGCCAGTGATAGACTCCAAATTATCCAAAATCAATAAATGCCGTTCCGCCCGTAACCGCTTTACCAACATCTTTTGTTGCGCCAACTCGCTCAAAGGCTGAAACCGTTTATAACCCGTTTCCCCCAACAATTCCATAGCCACTTTGGTCAAAATTTGTTTACAACGCCAGTCTTTCTCATCATAACCAAAATAAAACACCTTATCGACAAAATGGGTCGTCTGCCACCACGCCCCCAAATGATGCAACAAAGTCGTTTTGCCCGTGCCGCCCATTCCCTGAATCAATAATACATTCCGTTGCAACAACCGATTCTCCACTTCCAACACATCCAAATCTCGCCCCACAAAACCAAATTGCGTTGTTGGAGCTTCATAACGCCGCGCCTCATTCTCCCAATATTCGGTTTCCTCAACCTCAGTAAACTCCCGTAACGGCAAAGCCACCGATTGCCTTTGATACACCACCGGCAACAACCAATCTTCTAAATCAATCTTTTGATTACCATAAGATCGCCGACTTTTGTCATTAAACAAAGCCAACCGCGCAAACCGAATCGCCGAACTCAAAGCCACTTGCTCAAACAACTTCGCATACAAAGTCTGCATAAACACTTCGGCAGCCGTCACCATAAAAGAGTACGCCATCGCCACCACCATTTGCGCCCCACTCTGCATCAAATGACTGCCCAAACTCGTCTCACTCGCCGTCCCCACTTGCTTCGCAGACTGACAAGCATTCAACACCACAATCGGAATCCCATGATGGGTTAATAAATGTGCTAATTCAGTCGCTTCCACGGGATCAGCTTGATTGACTTTCTGGCTCTGCAAAAATAAAAACGCTTTCAAACCGTCAAATTTTTCTAAATCCGCTCGCCCAAATCGCGCCTGATACAAAAAATGGTCAGCAGCACGCCCTTGTTGCAACGTCTCATAATCCAACACCGCGCCATGCACATCAAAATGAATCAAATGATAATACCCTTTACCATATTGACTGGTCACATTTTCCAACTGCTCCGTCAACGCCTGATAAGTGCCGGGCCGCAAAATATCAACCTTAACCGGCAAATTCGCATTCTGGAGCATCTTCACTAAAGGCCGAGAAATCGTGCGATAACCCACATCATGCTTACCATTGGGACGCGCCGTTACCAATAAAACATTCAGCGTTGCCGACTCTTGCCCAGCCACCATTGGCGGTGGATGTCCCACCGATTTACGGATAATCGGATAATGCAACGCCAACGCATGGTCAGAATCCGACTCTTTAAGCGCCTCCCAATGCAATTGATGAAAAGCCGGTGAGCCAACAATCTCTATTTCTAAATCAGTCGCTTGCAAGGCATTACTATAATCAGTGTACGCCCGCCGATGACTGAAAACTTGTTCAAACAAATCTTCGCCATAACGAGGTACAGTCGCTGCCGCTTGTGCAAATTCCACTTGTTTGATAAACGGAAAGCTTGAATATTCCTCAAAATACCATTCCAAGGTTTGTTCTTGTTTATCCGAAAATGGATTTTTAACGGTAATTGGATATGGCATACCATTATCAAAACTGAGTTCAGCTTCGTAGGTATTTTCATCCGTTTGACTTTTTTCACGTATGGTTATTAGGGTCATGGATTTTCCTTTGGTTTCAAACCTGACACGATGTGCATTCCAACGCTGGGCGTTGGAACGAGAAAATATTTTCTAAAATGTTATTGCAGGATGTGCTGGCAAAATCACCGTAAAATAAGTACGTTCTTCATCAAAATCATAGTGTGGCGGCGGTGAACCATTTGTGAGCATTGCTTTATATATCTTGTGTATCCCTGTACCGCGTGCTTCAGCTAATTTTAATTCTTTGAGCATTTCACCAATTCGGCGATTTCTAGCAGGTACGGCGGGTACTTTTTGATGTTCAAAATGGTTTTTTGTCAAACCTGGCACTGGTCCTGGATAACTGGTAATTTCAATACGATCCGGATAAATATATACTTTTGTGGGTTCTAATACACCTTCATAACTGCGATGATATACAGCATTCACAATGCTTTCTTTGAGTGCGGGTAACGGAAAAGTCACCCATCGATTAGCTTTATAATGGTCATCTTGTTTTTGAATGAAAGTGGTTGAAAAATGTTCTAAATGGTTTATACAGTCTTTAATTTGCTTGGGCAGTGGTCCTTTAAATATCCATTCTTGCAACAAATTACCACTGCTATCCTCGGGAAAATAAACCACTTCTATGCGAGCCCCACGAAATGCGATTTCTGGATCATCGGTAAAAAATAATAAAGCCACATTTTTAGGCACTTCATGACCATTTGTTTTTGCAGTAATCCATAAATGACGATAGATTTTATAATCATTTTTTTCTTCGAGAAGCCCACTATCCACTTCTGATAAAAATTCTCTGACTAAAATTGATCTTAAATCATTCAGGGTAAACTGGCTGGCACGACGATCATCAAAAGGAATTTTAGCACAAAGGTTGAGTAATTCTGTGAGAAATTGGCCTTTAGCTTCTATGGTTTCAGAACCTTCTCGTATATAGTAAGCGCGTTGCTGATTTTTTCCCGAAGGTGCTTGATGAGGGCGGGCATCACTACCAGGTATCCAAACCACTAAAATATGTTGACCATCAACCACTTCTGGCGATAATCTCAATTGTACTTTGGGTTCTAACCTTTTGCAATTTCCTCGAATCCATTTTTGAGCAATGTTTAATTCCTCCATGCTTAAGCCTAAAGGTGGTAAAATTGTAGCACCTTCAGTTTCAGCGACACCAATAATAATATAACCGCCATTGACGTTGTAGAAATCATTTGCAAAAGCACAAATCGTTTTTAAAATTTGCACCCCTGTCGTTTTTTCGTCCCAAGATTGTTTAAACTCAGTCCTAGCCGATTCAACGCCATGAAAAAGAAGTAAATCATTAATGTTGATAGGTAAGCTTGATATCATTTTTTAATCTTTAAGCAGCTGTGAAGCCTTGCTTTTAATTCGATTATTTCGTTAATTTGCTGTACTCCATATACATTTTGTACTATGCGACAGTATGAGGAGAAACAATGGATGAAGTATTCGTTGATATTGCATTGGAAAACTTCCTTGATCGTAGTCCAGAATCACCAGTGTATCCATCTTTAAAAATGAAATAGTAAGGTGATGTGGGTAAAGCAAAGCGGCAACTTCGTTACCTGCTTGGTTTTCACCCACCATTCCTTGATTTTGGGGTTGTGTAAAGCTTAAAGTGACAGTGCCAACTTTTAGCCAATCACTTTAGTTATTGGTATAAGAGAGGTTTATTTTTTAAGACATTTTATCAATATAACGTTGCTGTATGGACAATAGTATAGTTTTCTAACCACTTCTTACCCTTTTTACCATCTCCATAAAAAACCATTACCAACAGAGCAAAGCGTTTTTTGTTTGGTGAGATTAAGAGATGATTCAATCTGTATTTTTGTGTATAGTCTCGGTAATTTTCAAGAGAATCTAGTATTTTTGTAACATCCCCTATATTCACTTCGATTTGCAGAGATGCTTTTTTATGATAATAAGAAAGAGAGATAACATCTTGTTGCATCTGAACATGAATTTTTTGATTGTTATATAAATAGTAAGCGGTATTGCAATCTTCTTCAAAAAAAGGGCCTTTTGCTCTGTCACCGATTCTTGAGGGAGTTAGCTTTAACCTCGCACGCAGCCTCCAGGTTTTTCCATAAAGCTTGTTGAGAATATCTTCCTCATTTTTCAAATCACCTTTGGAGCCGCTGATAGTTTGGCATCCTCCACGAACACACTCATTAGTTTTAGTGTTCACAATCTCCATTCTAGCACTCGCTATACCTGCCTTATCTGTTCTTGATTCCACAATGATAAAATATCTACTATTTGAGGAAAACCCTACTCTATCAAGATTCCAATTATTTGCCGCTGATACGATAGTAATATTAAAGCTCATCTGTAAAATCAAGCTTATTATGAAGCACTTAAACATTTAATCATCTCCCTGTGTAATTTCAATATTCTCCTAAAGCCTCCTCATTTATTGTTGATTATAAAATAATCGTAACTATTCAGCTTCTCGTTCCAACGTTCCAGCGTCACTGCCATTAAGTTAAGCCTTGGAGTTCCAACCTTTAGGTTTGGAAGTCTTTGATTTTAACTGATGTTACGCAGATAGCTTTCAAACAGGAGTGCAAAATTGAGGACACCCCCCTAACCCCCCGTACACAGGGGGAAGTCCCAAAATAGAAAAATTAAAGCAAAGTGTCAAATGATGTTTGGTTCCACCCGTGTACGGGGGGTTAGGGG
>JAUCGK010000312.1 GCA_030378085.1 Candidatus Parabeggiatoa sp. HSG14 | reverse complement strand
CTTCCTCCTTAATTTTTTCCAAACTTTCTCAATCGAGTTAAAATCAGGTGAATAAGCCGGTAATTTATACACAGTTAAACGGTTTACTTTTTCGGCCATAAACTTTTTAACGGCTTTACTGTCATGACATTTAGCACCATCGTGAATTAAAACGATGTGTTTTCTGGTTTTTTTTAATGAACTCTCACTGTTCTTTCTCTAACAATTGTTTTTGTAAATCTGGCAGCATTTTATTTTTGAAATTGATAACTGCCTTCTCAATACTGTCAAAGCCTTTAGTCTCCAAATCCAGTTGGTATGTGTTTTTTTTAGGGTTATTGGTTACGTTACCAAATTCGTCAGTAATTGTGATTATTACAGTTCTCATTATTGACACCAATTGAACAGATAAAAAATGGGTTGAATTTATGTAAAGCAAGTGTTATTATACATCACAACTTTTTTTACAGCAAGAATTTTTTTATTTCCAGCATTATTTCCATTAAATGCTATATACAATTGTACCGTTTGAAAATATCAAAGTCACAATGATTTATTGAGACATAACAATGAAAACATCTCATTCTCCCAGAAAACGTTTTAGTCAACATTTTCTTCAAGATGACCATATTATCCAACGCATTATCACTACCATTGCTCCTAAACCTGAACAACATTTAGTCGAATTAGGGCCTGGAAAAGGTGCGCTTACAATGCCGTTACTTCAGTATGATTGTTTATTGGATGTGATAGAACTTGATCGCGATCTCATTGAATGGCTTAAACAAAAAACCCTCTCATTTAAACAGTTACGCATTCATAATGCTGATGTTTTAAAATTTGATTTTAAACAATTAGTGGGAGATGAAAAACCATTACGGGTAGTGGGCAACTTACCTTATAACATTTCTACGCCTTTATTATTTCATTTGGTGAATTATACCAATATTATTCAAGATATGGTTTTTATGTTACAAAAAGAAGTTGTTGATAGAATGGTTGCTATTCCTGCTACTTCTGATTATGGGCGTTTATCTGTGATGTTACAATATCATTTTCAAATAGAAAAGCTATTTGATGTGGAGTCAACGGCGTTTTATCCATCGCCTAAGATAATGTCTAGCGTTGTGCAATTAATACCTTATTTTGCACCACCTGTAAAAATTAGTAATCAAAAACACTTTTCCCAAGTCGTTGCACAAGCTTTTTCACAGAGGCGCAAAACTTTACGTAATACTTTGAAAGGATTATTGGATAATGAAGAGATAAAAACGGCAGGAATTGAACCACAGGTACGAGCCGAAACATTAACACTGACTGAATTTGCCAGATTATCTAATGAATTGACATTAAATAAGGATTAATGGTGGGTACAGACAAATTATTAAATCCTCATTCCTATAGATGTTCAGAAAAATAACTTCAAAAAACCTGACAGGTTTCCAAAACCTCTCAGGTTTGGCGTGTGAAATTATTTATATGAAAAACTATATCTCTATTTATGTTACACTGGCTAATGCTCACTGTTAAGCAGCATTTCCAGGAATGTAAATTGATAACGAGAATGCCTTGTTATTCATCGCTCCAACCACTCATAACGAACGACAGAGACTATGTTTTTCATATCTAATTATGCCTATTTTACGGAATTTTCTACGATTTCAATTTCTTCGGGTGTGAGTTCGTAGAGTTCATAAATCATTTTATCTATTTCTTTGTCGGTTTGATTTATTTGGTTTTGAAAGCTATTTATTTCGGTATTATACGCATTAAAGTACTCTCTATTTTTGAATTGATTAACTGATGTTACGCACTGTACTTCAAAAGTGAATATCAGAGTAGTGCAAAATGAAATTTTGCTGATTGTAACAGATTTTGGGGATACCCCCCTAACCCCCCGTACACGGGTGGAACCAAACATCATTTGACACTTTGCTTTAATTTTTCTATTTTGGGACTTCCCCCTGTGTACGGGGGGTTAGGGGGGTGTCCTCAATTTTGCACTCCAGTTTGAAAGCTATCTGCGTAACATCAGTGATTAACTTGATCCGTGAACAATCCTCCCAATCCTATCTGGATGACCACCCATAGTGAATCGGTAGTACGCCAATTAAAGTTAAATGAACTGTGGCTAGTCGATAAAAAAAGGGGCGAACTCAAATGAAATCTGCCGCTGGTGGCCGTTTACAGCAACAAGACTTAGCACCTTTAGGTGTCGACGAAGCTTGGTTGTCTAATTTGCTTGGGGGAGGTTTGCCGTTATGAATATGTGTAGCCAGAAAATTGAAATATGGAGTCCAAAGCTTTAGCTTTGGAAAGCCCAAACCTGAAGGTTTGGACTCCATTGTTATACTAAAGGAGTTTATGCTTAATGGTTGAAATAGTTGAAAAATTTATAAAACAATAGGTATGAATTATTATGATTGAATTTCTTTCAATGGTTTTTACATGGTTAGGGAGGGGAGTATGGGATTTATTGAGTTATTTATGGAAAAAACGCCAAGCCACTAAAAATCTCCCCGAAAAACAATACGATATTTTCTTAAGCCATGCCAAACCTGATATTGAACAATCTCGAAAACTGGCTGAGAGTTTAAAACAAGTTGGGATTAAGGTTTGGTTTGAGGAGTGGGTAGTAAAAGGCGGTGATCATCAGGCGACTAAGCCGCGTGAGGGGATTCAAGCTTCACGGCGGATTGTGGCGGTTTTGACTCCCCATTATTTTAATCCTAAGTCGTTGGATAATTATACGTTAGTGGTAGAGGCGTTGAGTCAAACCCAAGCGTATAGTTTGGCTAAGGAACGTCCATTAATCCCTTTGTTATTTGAACAGTGTGAAATCCCAAATCTTTTTCAACAGTTTGCGCCGATAGATTTTACCAGTACCGCTAATTTTGAGTGGAGTGTACGGCAATTATTGGCTAGCTAGTGGTAGTTATGATAAGACAGTGCGATTGTGGGATAGCCAAAGTGGAGAATGTTTAGCTATTTTAGCTAACCACTTAGGAAGAATTGACTCCGTTGCTTTTGCGCCCAATGGGTGTTATTTAGTAGCTGCTGGAACTGCTGGGCGTTTACAGTTTTGGGATTTAGAGACTTATGAAACGTTCTTATATCTTTATCATCTTGGGAAAGGCGCACAGTTAGCGTTATTGCCAGATGGTCGTTTTGATGCTAACCCGGAAGGTATGCGCTATCTTTGTTATACCGAAAAAGGTACGCTTAATTCTTATAAAGCGGAGGATTTGGTGAAAGAATTTTATGATCCGGAGGGTGTGAAGGCGGTGTTGGCGAAGTACAATAGTACAACGAATTAGCGAAATAAACGAATTTGTGTTGTGGAGTTCCACCGATTTCATTGGTGAAACCCATGGAACTATTGAATTAGAATTTACTGCTGAAAAACAAAAACAATATGCCAAACTCGTAAATAAACTCAACCAACTCATGTTACACACAAAAAATAGTAGAGACGCGATGCTCGCGTCTTCAATAATCAATGCTCGCGTCTTCAATAATTGGTGTATGGGAGATTGAGGCTGTTGGAATCCAAACCTTTAGGTTTGGAATTCCCAAAGCTAAAGCTTTGGACTCCATCTTTACATCGCAGTTTGCCACACTAATCGGTCAAATCCCACCGCAACCACACTAATGAGTTTTAATTTTAACTTCTCATGACATTCCTTTTCTAAACATGTTTGATAATCAAATAATTGTTGTTTCGCTTCCCTCAATTTTTCTTGCACTGGTTCTAAAGTTTCCAATTCAGTTCGACTCAGTTTCTTAATTTCAGCACCACTCAGCTTTACTTCAGATAACTTTAAGTATTTAAATTCTAAAATAAAATCATATAAAGGTAACTCCCGAAAATCGGGACGGATAAGCATCGTTAAATCCGTATATCGTCGTTGACACGTTTTCTCTGAGTCCATCATATACCAAACATCATTAAAAAGAACAGTCAAAAAAGCGGTTTTAATGGTCAATTCGTTTGCAGTTGTGTAATCACGATTGTCAAACACTTCAAAATAACGCTGTTCTATAAAATCACAAACAGGCTGTAAATTACTACTCTGATAAAAATCCTCAGCTAACAAACGAACTTCTTCACGTTCCGGTTGAGGTAACAGCATTTCAAAAAGATGTTCTACGTAGAGTTTTCGTACCACTAAATTGGGAATTTTGAAACGCAGCTTTCTGAGTTTTTCCGTTTTTCCATCCAACGTCAAAATGCCTAAATAATAAAGCAAAGAGATAATAAACTGGCTACTTTGAGTCGTTTTTAACATTTGATCAACACCAAAACGATTAGCAAGTAATGAGAGAACCAACGGCGGTGTTCCATTCAATGCTTGCCAAATAATGGCTCTGCCGTTGGGCAAACGGGAAAGATAAGTCAGCTTGCTTAAATCCATCGCCAAATTATCATCCAACATTTGGCGTGGATATCGACAATTTTTCTGAAACGAGTCAAAAAAATAAAGTGCCAACGTAGGATTATAAATGTCTTTGGAACCAAATTCACTAAAACAATACCCATCATAAAAAGTTCGTATCAAATCCAATGATTGATTGACTTTATCTTCTGTAAATCCGCATTCTTTGGTAATTTGAGTTAAAGTAGTCTTAATCTCCGTTTCTTGAAATCCACACAAATCGTTAAATTCAGGTTCAAAGTAAATATTTTTAGCGACATTATAAGCACTGGTAATGTCACTCATCAAAACGGGAGACACGCCTGTGATAAAAACCCGTTCTAAACCACCACCACTACTCGCCGATTTAACCGCTCTGAAAAGAGCTTTGAGAGAACCTTCTGTTGACAACAGGGTTTTATAACGTTCAGGATTAGCGTTTCCACGCCCCATCATTAAATCATTGGCAAAGTTGTCGTATTCGTCAATTAACAAATAAAGCGGGTAGGGGGTTTGGGAAATAGCAATTAAGGCGGATTCAAATGAAGAAATCGCATTATCTTTATCAATTTCAATGGTGTAGGAAAAATAATCTTGATAACGTTCCGCAAAACGCTTAATCTGATTATTCAGATGATCATGCAAAGATTTTCTCAATCCTTTTATTTCATCTTGTGATTCAACAACAGAAAAATCCCACTTCATCACAAAATATTGATTGTGTTTCTCAGTGGGATTTTGCCCTATCGTTAACAAACCAAACAATCGTTCAAACTCTGAAGCTTTTGCCACATCGTAGTAGTTTTCTAGCATTGATAACAATAGGCTCTTACCAAAGCGACGTGGGCGTAGGAAGAGTAACTGATCGCCCGTTTCCTCAATAACTCGAATATGTGAACTCCGATCCACGTAAAAATAATTATTGGTACGAATGCGATAAAAATCGCTATTTCCATAAGGAAATTTAAGCACGATAAAAACTCCTTTGTTTCAATCAATAGTTAAAAATATTTCTGATTATAACGAATTTTGGGGACACCTACCTTTTTACCCCCCTAACCCCCCGTACACAGGGGGAAGTCCCAAAATAGAAAAATTAAAGCAAAGTGTCGAATGATGTTTGGTTCCAC
>JAUCGK010000491.1 GCA_030378085.1 Candidatus Parabeggiatoa sp. HSG14 | reverse complement strand
ATGTATCCCAATGATTTTATTGTATAAACTTGCAAAAAACAAAGTAGTTTCGAGGTAAAAGTTTTTGCACGCAAAAACTTTTGCCTCGAAAACAGTTTGAAAGCCTCGAATTTTGGTTGACTGATGAACGTTATAATGTACATTATAACAATCATGCCAAATCTTTGCTGTCATGCCAAAATCTTTGTTGGTTTTTATGGATACAAACTGTCAACTACTTTGAAGGGTGTCTCGTTTTTCGATAATTCTTAAAAATTAACTGATGTTACGCACGAAGATTCCCCAAGCTTCTTACCGTTATACACAAATATTTAAGTCATTGATTTTATGGTAACCTGAGTTCGATGTAAAAATAGAGTTAATTCAATATCGTTCCCAAATTTTATTTGGGAACGCACTATCTGCCAAGCTTTGCTTGGCAAAACTCGAAGCAAAGCTTCTGATGCATTGTGTGCCCAAATAAAATGGGGGAACAATTGTCACAATTATCAGTGTATTATATAATAAATATAATTATTTATATTCATCAACTTATATCGAACTCAGGTTATGGTAGGGTGTATAAGCGTCAGCGTCATACACCAAACCACTAAAGGAGAACACGATGCTTATCCACTCAACATTCAGCAAATTTTGACGGGTGTATAACTGAGATAAATCCCCAGGCTAAGAATTTCAGTGCGTAACATCAGAAATTAATATGAATACACTTGTAATATTCGATGCTCATTATTAAATAAAACTTGGTAATGCTTATTTGCCTAAATCTGCTTGGCGGATGATTTATTCGTTAAGACAACTTTATATAGGTTTTGCTAAGGAATAGTCACGAAATAATTTTCTCACTAATCATCTCCTGCCTTCCTCGGTAAAAATTAGATTATGCAAGAAACACTCACTTCACTTACACAACATCATCGTGATGGTTATAAATTCGTCCAAATGATGAAAGACACCGCAGCTAATCGGTTTGATGATGCTTTTTGGACAACATGGGCTAAATGGATAGCTCCCACATTAAGCGATTTACCACAAATAGCCGATTTTGGTTGTGGGCCTGGTATTTTATTACAACTTTTACGAGATCGTTATCCCAATGCCCATTTAATAGGTGTGGAGTACGCGCCCTATATGTTAGAAGCAATGGATAATCGTTTGTACGATGTGGTTAGCTATGATTTACATGAACCCAATTTGCCCATAGCCGATAATAGTCTTGATGCTATCACCAATATTTTTTGTATCCATGAACTGGCACAACCCATTAGATTATTACAATCTATTTATCGTTGCCTTAAACAGGGTGGACGTTGCCTGATTATAGATTGGGTACGTGGGCCTTTAGATAATTACATTTCTACCCAATTCACAGATAATAATATCTTTGATAGCAACACTAGCCATGAAACATTGAACGACATTTTTACTCATTTTATGGAACACAATCGTTACACCCGCGATGATGTTGCTTGGATGTTGCAGCATACTGGTTTTACTATTTTGGAAAATGTGCCTTTAAAAGAGGGAAATTTTGGACAATGGGTGATAGAAAAGTAAAAAATGGATATTTTACAAATTATCTTACTTGCCGTTATTCAAGGATTAACCGAATTTTTACCCATTTCTAGTTCAGCTCATTTGATTTTATTTCCTTATTTAACGGGATGGGAAGATCAAGGATTGGCTTTTGATATTGCAGTGCATGTTGGCTCGCTCATGGCAGTGTTAATGTATTTTCGTTCTGACTTGAAACCATTATTAATTAGCGGGTTTCATTCAATAAAAACGTTTAAATTAACGTCAGAAAGCCGCTTATTATGGGGAGTTGTTGTTGGGACAATACCAGCAGGATTAGTAGGTTTAGCAATAGCCAGCTCAGGTTTAGAAGAACATTTAAGATCATCGCTTATTATTGCCACTGCCACCATTGTTTTCGGTTTACTATTGTGGTGGGCAGATGTTATTGGTACACAGAAACGTGATGAATATACGTTGACATGGCAAGACATCTTATTAATAGGACTTGCCCAAGCGTTAGCACTTATTCCAGGCACATCACGCTCTGGTATTACTATTACTGCTGCACTACTTGTAGGACTGAGTCGCAAAGCCGCTGCACGATTTTCTTTTTTATTAGCCATTCCAATCATTATGCTTGCTGGGGCTATTGAAAGCCTATCATTGGCGAATCAAAATATACCTGTTAATTGGTATGCTTTATTACTTGCTGTCATTTTTTCATGGCTTAGTGCTTATTTGTGTATCCATCTTTTTATTAGTTTTTTAGATCGTATTGGTATGTTGCCATTTGTTTTGTATCGCTTGGTGTTAGGAGTGATATTGTTGATTTGGCTTATTTAGACAAAGTAGCACTGGGGTTGTTTTCTGTGAATGCTTCACACAAGGGATTGCCCCTACACAACACAAGGGTTGTAGGGGCAATGTCGTTTACCGATTTTAATCAATCCCACTCAACAATCCACTGCCAAAAACTACTTCCCTAACACTTCTAAGATGTTGAATAATATAAGAGAGCAAAAATTTCCAAACCATTTTAAAATCATCACGATTTAGCAGGTTCGGTGGGTATTTTTTCAATATGACCACATTCCTTTTTTTGTGGGCAGATTTTTTTTGTGCCGCGTGTTTTAGTGACTCTTTGCATTAAAATTGGCCAACCACATTTAGGACAAGCTTCTTTTATTGGCTCATCGGAAATGGCATATTTGCAAGTCGGATAGGTTGAGCAGGAATAAAAAAATCCAAAACGGGACTTTTTCTTGTTAAGTGTCCCTTTATCACATTTAGGACATGTTACGCCTGTATCAATTGATTTGTCTAACGACTCATTAAATTTGCATTTTGGATATTTGCTACAACCAATAAATTTGCTATAGGGACCTTGCTTGATATGCAATTCTGACTCACATTCAGGACAAGTGCGTCCTTCTACTACTTCAGGGGGAGCATCAGAGTCTATATCGCTACCATCACTGTTCGCTCTACGAGTGTAGTCACAGTCTGGATAAGCAGAACAACCAATAAAAAATTGTCCACCTCTACCAAGACGTTTAGTGAGATGTTGCTTACATTTTGGACAAGATTCGTCTAAAACTTCTTGAGTCACTTCTTCACGTTTTACTAAGGCTTTTTCGTCAACTAGTTTTTTGAATTTTGACCAAAATCTATCCATCAACGGTATCCATTCTTGTTCACCGCGTGATACTGCATCAAGTTGATCTTCTAACTTAGCTGTAAAATCATAATCCACATATTGAAAAAAATGTTCTGTTAAAAATTTATTCACCACGCGCCCAACATCAGTAGGTGTAAAACGTTTTTTCTCCAACTTAACATAATCACGTTGTTGAAGTGTGGAAATAATCGCAGCATAGGTAGAAGGTCGCCCAATACCAAACTCTTCTAAGCTTTTTACTAAACTGGCTTCAGTAAAACGGGGAGGTGGATCAGTAAAATGTTGGTCAGTGTGAATATTATTAAGGTTAACCATTTCTCCCACTTTCAGGGGTGGCAACATTTTTTCATTCTCACCCGCTTCATTGGCTGTCTTTTCTTTATCGTCTATTCCTTCTTGATAAACTGCCATAAAACCAGGAATGACAAGAGTAGAGCCATTCGCACGAAAATTATTACCTTCTCCACACGCTAAATCAACAGCAACTGTGTCTAACGTTGCATGAATCATTTGACAAGCGATTGTACGTTTCCAAATCAAGGTATAAAGCTTGAGTTGTTCTGGTTTTAAATGCTTTTTTATATCATCAGGGTAGTATTTAGCCGAAGTAGGTCGTATAGCTTCATGTGCTTCCTGAGCATTTTTTGCTTTGGTTTTATACTCGCGTGGTTGTTTAGGTACATTATCCTTACCATAAAGTTCACTAATCACCTCGCGGATTTCTTCGACAGCTTCTTTTGCTAAAGTGACTGAATCAGTCCGCATATAAGTAATTAATCCTACAGATCCATTGCCGATATCTATACCTTCATACAATTGCTGAGCAACCTGCATCGTGCGTTTAGCGGTAAAGCCTAATTTACGTGCTGCTTCTTGCTGGATCGTTGATGTTGTAAAAGGTGCTGAAGGTTGACGCTTGCGTTGTTTTTTCTCAACTTTAGCGACCTGTAATTGACCTTTAGCAACAGTGAACTTTATATGTTTTGCTTGTTCTTCATCAACTTGTTCTTCATTAACTTGTTCTTTCTCAACCTGTAATTGGCCCTGGGTAGCAAGATTTAACACAGTGGTGTTAGCTTGCTCTTTATCGCTAATGCTAAATTGCGTTAATTTGTTGCCTTCAAATAAATTTAATTTAGCAGTGAAAGCGTGCCTACTTTTTTTACAATTGGCTTCTATCGTCCAATATTCGCGAGATTCAAATTTTTCAATGTCGAGCTCACGTTCAACAATTAAGCGCAATGCAGGGCTTTGTACCCGTCCTGCAGAAAGTCCATAACGGATTTTTTTCCACAACAATGGCGATAAGTTGAAGCCTACTAAATAATCCAATGCTCGTCGTGCTTGCTGAGCATTGATTAAATCCATCGACAAATCACGGGGGTTACTAACCGCTTCTTTAATGGCGCGTTGGGTAATTTCATGAAATTCTACCCGATGCACGGATTTATTGAGCAACATTTTCTTATCTTTAAGAATTTCGCACAAATGCCAAGAAATGGCCTCACCTTCACGATCTGGATCAGTGGCAAGAAATAATTCATCAGCATGTTCCATTGCTTGACTTATCGCATTAAGATGTTTGGCATTTCTGGCAATAAGTTGATAACGCATGGCAAAATTATTGTCAGTATCAACTGCCCCTTCTTTGGGCTTTAAATCACGCACATGACCAAAAGAAGCCAAAACCTCAAAATCTTTACCTAAGTATTTTTTGATGGTTTTGGCTTTTGCGGGAGATTCAACGATAACTAATTTACTCACTGTAGTTCATTTCCTAATTTTGGGAATTTGAAATATTTAATTTTAAGTAATTTTTCAGTTTTTAATTTTTAGTTTTTTCAGTTAGAAAATTGCTGGAAAATAATATCCAAAAAAATTCTCTATTGGCGTTTAACTAAAGGGAGGAACAAATTTTATTTTTCCACAATTCCTGTATATACTACAAACGTTTAAGTTTTCGGATTATGAGAATATACGAAAAATGCCGGCCAGACCTGCCAGGTTTCAAAAACCTGGCAGGTCTTAAATCCGAAATCTTGAACGTTCAGAGTATATATGCCTTATTCTTTCTTATAACAAATCCTTAGTCGTTTATTGTTTTTAGTATTTTTTAAAATCGTACCAAGAAAACTAAAAACTAAAAACTGATTTAACTTACTCGCGCATACAAACCACCCGACTGGATGGCCATTATTCACCCAAGTCTTATAATAAACAGAATGGATGAACCTTCTCCTGCAGTAAATCAACTTACCCCCACAAAATTGCAAATTGAAGTGGGGAATGCTTCTAAATGTGTAAATAATTTTGTATATTCATTATCAAACTCACTATTTTCTTTTTTT
>JAUCGK010000311.1 GCA_030378085.1 Candidatus Parabeggiatoa sp. HSG14 | reverse complement strand
TAGTCAATACTTAAAATTATAATAAAACACCTGCAAAATTCAATAAAACATTGTTTCATTCATAATAAACGATTTTCCCAAATTTTAGGTTTCGGAAAAATTCTAGTGTCATTAACAAAAAACAGAGATTTTGGGACACTAGAACCCGGCTATCAAGTTTTTAAAAGATTGATGATTATTAAGCGAGAGACGCAAGCATTGCGTCTCTAGCAAATTCCATCTCTTGGATTTCACTGTCACAATAAAAACTTGATAGTCGACTAAAAAGAAAATAATTTTTCTACTTTTTTAAATTTATTCCATTCATTTCAATGGAGTGAAAATGACAAATTTAAACACAGGAGCATAAATCTTATGTCAGAAAATATTCTTTCCATTATGAATGGATTTAATACTGTTGACTTTTATCAGAGAGTCAGTGGTATTCTCAAAGGAAATCACCATAAAACCATACGGTATCTTGAAAAAATAAATGAAAATTTTGCCGATATCCGATTCCAATTTGAGCGATTGTCGGATCAAATTTTATACGTACCAACGCTTCAAAGTGTCCGTGATATAAGCCAATCTCGTCAGCAATATATTGATGACTTACGGGAAGTGCGAGCCTCTTTGGAACCCGTACAACAGGTTGTTAAGGATGATATACTCTCCTCAGCTATGATTTTAACGCCAGATAAAATGCAAAAAGCATTGACAAAAAGTCCTTGGGAAGTGTTAATGGATATTCGCCCGGCAAATTTAGCCGCTTTTTCTTCTTATAGTGATAAGACCCAAGTATTATTTAATTACCAAGGCGTACAATACATTGGTTGGCAAGCATGTGGTACTTTACCTCAACAATTTGATTGTCAATATGATGAGTTATGGCAACCTAATATTTCAGATTCATGTTCATTATTGACTTCTAGTGACAACGATCCGCCTAAAAATTTGTCACTGTTACCAAGTAACGTGTTACACATTTTGCGAAAACATGAAGATTGGGTAAATTCTATTGCTTTTAGTCCCAATGGACGCATTCTTGCGTCGGCAAGCGAAGATAGAACAATTAAGTTGCTTAACGTAAGTACAGGAGAAGAACTTCGTACCCTGAAAAAAAGTTGGTGGCAAAAAGGACATTTTGCACCAGTGAGAACCATTGCTTTCAGTCCTGATGGGCGCATTCTTGCGTCAGGAAGCGATGATAATACCATTAAATTATGGAATGTGAATACAGGTAAACTTATCCGCAATCTACAAGAAGAAAATGGATTTTGGGTAAATTCTATTGCCTTTAATCCCAACGGTTCTATCTTAGCAACAGGAACAGATAGCAATAAGATTACATTATGGGATGTGAGAACAGGTAAAAAACGTCATACTTTGCAAGGGCATCAAGGAGAAGTGAAGTCTGTTGCCTTCAGCCCTGATGGGCAAACTCTTGCATCAGGTAGTGTCGATAAAACCATCAAACTATGGGCGTTTAGTACGGGCGTATTACTCCACACATTGAAATGGCATGGAGATTTTGTGAACGCTATTGTTTTTAGTCCAGATGGACAGACTCTTGCTTCTGCAAGTAATGATAAAACGATTAAGCTATGGGAAGTAAGTACTGGTAACAAACGCCATACTTTGCTAGGACACCAGCAAGGGGTTTCTTCTATTTCTTTCAGCCCAGATGGACATATCCTTGCATCAGGAAGTAGTGACGACACCATTAAATTGTGGGAAATCAGCACAGGTAATAGCTTACGGACTTTACAAGGACATGATTGTATTATAAATGCTGTCATTTTTAGCCCCAGTGGACGTACACTGGTTTCAGCAAGCAATGACAAAACTATCAAGTTGTGGCGTTAGAAGGAAAAGAGAGGGAAGAGAGGATAAAGTGCAATTTGTGTCGTATGAAATTTCCAAAAGTCAGACATTGAATAATGAATACATCTCAGCATAATTTACAAGGTAAAAGTATCTTAGTTTTTATTTTATTAATCATTGGGTTAATTATTATAGTCATTGGTAGCCTTGAACTACTATCACTTTTGAAAATAAAACCCTCTTTACCTTCCCCCCTTGCCACCCGTACTGAAATAAATACTATTTCATTTCCACGCCAATTAAAAGATGCTACGGGAAACACACTGATTATTCCAAAACGTCCACAACGCATTGTTTCACAGACACTAGGTACAGACGAAATTTTACTGGCTTTATGTCCAGCAAATCGTATTGTGGCAGTGAGTACATTGGCACTGAATGAAAAATATAGCAACGTGGTTGAAAAAGCACGTACCATTCCAGGGCAAACAACTCTGAATGTAGAACATATTTTAGACCTTAATCCAGACCTTATTTTCGTTGCCAGTTACAATCAAGCAGAAACAATTGAATTATTACAAACAACTGGGGCACCTGTATTTCGCTTTGCCAACTTTAATCGAATTGATGATATAAAAAATAATATAAAAACAATTGGTTATGCTATTGGCGAAGATAAACGTGTAGCTGCTCTTATCACAAAAATGGAAGAAGAGATTAAAGCCATTCGTGTCAATTTCTCTCCCCTCAACACTCAACCACCGCGTGTTATGTTATATGACCAATGGCATTACACCGCTGGTAGCAACACCCTTTTTGATGACATGTTGCAAGTACTGGGAGCAATTAACGTTGCAGCGAATCAAGGTATTAAAGGTCATATTAAAATCAGTGATGAACAGATTATTGAGTGGCAACCAGATTTTATCGTCACTGGAAGTCATTACGATAAATTTGAGGAAGTACGTCGTCAACTTAGGGAGAACCCTACCATTGCTGTCAGTAATGTGGGAAAAAAATCAGGGAGAATTATTGTCATTGATAATCGGCATTTAACAGCCGTTTCACAATATATTATTTATGGTATCAGAGCCTTAGCTCAAGATTTATTTTAACACGGTTGAATAAATCTTATGGACAGCTATTGTAATTTTGATTAAATATTTATGGTACAATCTTTGCCGCAAAACTAATCCATTTTTTATATTTATCAATTTAAGATATAGACGTTCAGAAAAGTAACTTCAAAAAACCTGACAGGTTTCTAAAACCTGTCAGGTTTGGTGTGTGAAATTATTTATGTGAAAAACTATAGGACTTACGCATTGACAAACTAAAAATGTTATGTTCTATATAAAAATCATAGATTTCATAAGAATTGGTGACTTCATAAAATGGATAAAAAATATCAAAAATGAGTCGGTATAAATTTTGTCATCTCTTGTATTTAAACAGATTCGTTTTATTCTATGCTTGATTAATGTGTTCCTCTAAAAATAGGTATACCCTATTGATATTTAAAAAGAAAATAAAAATTAAATTTGTCAAGGATTAATATAACTACAAGGATTAATATAACTACAAGGATTACTTATAATAAAGGATAAAAATTAGGGGAGTACGAAGGTGTAATCCTTTATTATAAACAATCCTTAGTAGTTATATTTAGGTTTATCCCTTCTAAAATATAATCCCTGTAGTTCTTGCCAAACCTGAAGGTTTGGACTCCAATAACCCAACACTGTAATCCCTTCTAAAATATAATCCTTGTAGTTCTTGTAATTCCTGTAGTTCTTGTCAAAAACACCAAAAAAAAAAATCGAGCCTGCGGCGCAAAAACAAAAAGAAAAAAACAAAAAAAACAAAAAAAACAAAAAGGATAAAAGAGATAAATATCAAAGGGTTATAGCCTGGCAACCCGGAAGCCCAAGTAGTCGAGGCGGTCCGCCGGCTCGCCCCTGCCGCGGTTCGCCGAGCGCATCCACCTCGCGCCGCCGTTCCACGCGCCGCCACGGAAAGACAAACCCGAATCATTATTGGCACGATTCTTGCTTAAGCATTGCTTCTCTTTACCCTTGTACTTATCCTCATATTCAGAACAAGTCCACTCCCATACATTTCCAACAGTGTCATATAAATCAAAACGATTAGGTTGAAAAGAACCAACAGGCGCAGTATATTCAAAACTATCGCCACAGTAGTTTCCATAACAGTTAGCCTTATTCCTACCAATATCATTCCCCCACCAATACTTAGTTTCAGTACCAGCACGGGCTGCATACTCCCATTCTGCTTCGGTAGGTAAACGATATTGTTCTCCGGTTTGCTGACTTAACCACTCGGTATAAGCGATGGCATCATGCCAAGAGACTTTAATTACCGGACGATTTCCACGTCCCCAACCTTCATCATCTGGTTTTTTTCTACCGGTTGCTTGTGCAAACTTATCATATTCAGCGAATGTCACCTCATAACGCCCCATCGAAAAACGATTCACCGACACCGAATGCACGGGTTTTTCCCAATCATAACCACCGCCTTGAATATCTCCCATCCGAAAGGTTCCCGCTGGAATCCATACCATTTCTGGGCCTTTACTGCCATCGTGTAAACGGTCACGGAATACTTTGCCAGGGCTAAAGCTATCACGCGGTTTAATAGGGGTTGGTTGGATGATAGGCTGTGAAACTTGGGCAAAATAAAAATCGTCATTCAATTCATCGTAATAGCCAGGAGATTGGACACCATAAGTTTCCGCCCTAACAGCACTGCGTACTTTCCTTAATACCTGATTGATGGATAAATTCGGTTGTTGTATCCACTTCATCAAGTGTTTAACATAAGGACTATTACGCCCTTCCCCATTCTCCGCCACGCCGCCTGGACTTGCGGCATAAGAAATCAGAGCACCCGGCACTGTCGGCATCGCCGCTAAACCGGGTGCTGCCATTTCACCTTTAAACCAACGTTTAAAAGGACTATTACGACAAGCATCCAGAAAAATAAAATTAGCTTCATTATCTGCCGCATTCATTGTCGCTAACGCATAACCGGCAGGCACTGCTTTATAACGCAACTGCTCAACACTGCTCAATGTCTGTGGAACACCGATGGGAATCAAATAATTTTCCCCATTATGTTGTACCCCATGCCCAGAAAAGTAAAACAAACCTACTCCCTTGTTTCGGCGGAGTTTTTTACCAAATTGGTCAATAATGGCTTCCATCTTTTGTTGGTTAAGGTTTTGCCGAAGTATTACCTTAAACCCTAAGCGGCGCAAAACCTTCGCCAAATCCTTCGCATCATTGACAGGATTACTTAAAGACGCATTGCCCGGATAAGCCGAGTTGCCAATAACTAAAGCCAATCGTTGGGCATAGCTCGGCAATCCTGTGGTTAAGAGTGCCGTAACAATTAACGCGATGAACGCGCTTTTTTTGAATGACATAATTTTAGAGTCCTCTGATATTTAATAAATAACTTACCCAAAAATCCTAACCTCCCTTTCACAAAGGGACTTGAGGAAAATGTGTATTTTATTTGTTTAAAAAAAATTTGTTGCAGTAAATTTTTCGCTGATGCACTACAAAGCTTCACTTTGAACTCCAAGCCATTATTAACCTGAGTTCGATGTAAAAATAGAGTTAATTCAATATCGTTCCCAAATTTTATTTGGGAACGCACTGTCTGCCAAGCTTTGCTTGGCAAAACTCGAAGCAAAGCTTCTGATGCATTGTGTGC
>JAUCGK010000490.1 GCA_030378085.1 Candidatus Parabeggiatoa sp. HSG14 | reverse complement strand
AACGAATTTTGGGGACACCTACCTTTTTACCCCCCTAACCCCCCGTACACAGGGGGAAGTCCCAAAATAGAAAAAGCAAAGTGTCGAATGATGTTTGGTTCCACCCGTGTACGGGGGGTTAGGGGGGGTGTCCCCAAAATCTGTTACAATCAAAGAATTTTTATTGATATTGAAAAGGGTATTTATATTGTAATGACAGGATTTATATTATCGTTCCCAAGTTTTACTTGGGAACGCACTGCCCAAGAAGCTCCGCTTCGAGAAAAACCAAAAGAATCGCTCAATCTCAGAAAACTTCAATGAAACAACCTTGTCGAAGCAAAGCTTCTGGGCAGTGCGTTCCCAAATAAAATTTGGGAACGATAAAAATCCCGAACACCTATGAGCCCAATACTCAGATGTGATCCTGTTTGTTTGATGTTTAAGAATAAGATATCAATCATAGCTAAACCTGACAGGTTTGGCGGTTCAAGTTTCGGAAGTTATTAAGACTTCATTTCTTAAAACCTTCGAGATTTGCTAAACCTTGAAGGTTATATTTCCAATTTGCTGATTTTTAAGATTTACTTTTGAGAGAAATTATCAAAATGACAGGTTTTTTTAGAAATTTCTGCTGCTAAAGCTGTAATATCAAACCGGCTGGGCATAACCTCTTTTTTCTTAAAATAACTTATATCATTGGATTTTAATTTTCCACCCCAATCCGAAAAAGGAATGCTTGAATAGCAAAAGCGTTTTTTTGGAATACACCACCAATCTGTTTTTGAAACACCTTGATGACGACGATCATACCATAGCGCATAACGTTTTGTGACAACGACAGGTACAATGCCATTATTAACATGTTGTGATTTGCCTTTGTAAAATAAAACCAATGCTTCATGTTGACTCTTACATTCAATTTTTTCAATAGCAAATACAGATTCCCCCGATTTTACAGGTATTGGTGGATCAATTGGTTTGATTTTGGGAGCAGAAGTAACCTTTTTTTGTGACGATATCGGTACAGATAAAGGAAATTTTGGCTTTACATTCATACAACCCGCATTAATCATAAGAAGAACACTTAACACAAAATAATGTATTTTGAAAAAAAAAGGAAAAGGAAGATGTAAAACCATTGTATTGTCTCCCGATTGGATAAAGTAGAGACACACAGCCGTGTGTTTCTACAGGTTGATATTTTTCATATCAATTGAATAATGTAATGAGAGACACACATCCGTGTGTCTCTACTTTTTCTTAAAAAACCGAAATAGTCTATTCTTTTTTGAAATTGACTGTTGGTTTGCTTTAGTAGCAAGTTGTTCTTCTTGAATACGTAACCATTCATCAAATTCTTCCAAGTCATTTGCCATGACTGGTTTTTTTTCCGTTTTTTCTATAACAACTTGTTTATGCTGCTTTTTTGGCAATGGTTTAACTTTCAAAGATGTTTTGGATTGTTTTTTTATAAACGGTTTTTTCTCACACAACACAAGATTATGTGGTTGTCTTGTGATGTATTTAGAGAGTTCATTAAGCCATTGCTTGTTAATTTCTTTTGGCTGTAAACTGTAAGTTTTTTTGCTTAACTTATCAAAGTTCGTTACGGTAAAATCAATGGTACTTGTTTCAAAGTTTCCCACAAATCCAAATTCAACACAAATTGCAGGTTCAACTACAAACACCGCTCTTATAAATTTGTAATTGACATCATTTTCTTCTGTACAAGTAAAGCGTATGTTGTGTTTTGAAAAATAATTCCTTTGTAATGCCATCTCATGCTTTTTTTGCGTTTTAAGACGGAGCTTATATGGCGTTTGACACATACAACGCAAGAAAAAATTACTGCTGGTATCAAGAAAATCATTTCTTTTTTCTAAGGTAGGAGAAACTTGATAATGAAGTGCATTGAATTCATCATAAGTCATTATCCGATAATTTTGTTGTTGAAAATCATCAACTTTACCGTAACCCTTGATTTCATAACTCACCTGTGTATCAGGCTTGATATGGTTAAGTTGTTGAGTCAATTCATGCAAATAGAGATGCAATCGTTCTAATGCAGGTTTTACCTGGACACGAAATATTTCTGCTTGTTGCTCTTGCTGTTGTTGTATTTCCAATTCCGTTGTTTGACGAGCGTGTGTTTCTTTTTTCAGTTGTTCAAGATAACTCATAACACCTCATTATAAATTTTAATAAGATTCCTAATGTAAAATTGCTTTAACAATCCAAATCACTGATTGATACAGCGATTAGTGCAGTAAAGCAGAAATTACCATACCATGTTGTTTTGGGAAAAGGATTGCTCCCACTGCTAATAAAAAGAAAACAGATATAATAATAACTATGGGTAAACTAAATTGCATGGTTTTTATACTGGTTGTAAGTTGCTTGATGCTTTGCTGACTACATTTCTCAATCTGGAAATTGAGAACGAGAAAATTAAAACTTGGAGGTTGACGAAAAAATAAAGTTGGGAGATTGGGTACGAGAAAAAAGGTATTCCCAAGGCGGTTCAATGTCATTAAGTTAAAGGCATTGAAACGTTGCCTGAAATACAGGGTTATGTGATTTTAGCAAGGCTATCACAAAAGTCTAAAAAAATTTTTAGCGTGTTTAAATGTGGTGTATCTGAAACTCTCTTTTTAAGTTCTTGAAGATAATATTCTTTAGTGACATCTTTAGGGTTTGTCTTAGAGTATCTTATTCTTTTTTCCAAAAGCATATACCGTAAGTATTCATAATGATATATACTGCAACTTTCTTCAAATTTTTCTGGTTTCCACATTAACTCAGGATCATTTTGCAACACATTATAAAATTTAGAAAATGGCTTAAATCCTACTGATATATTACGAGGATAAATTGTTTGATTCCCCATAAACCAAGTTTCCATACATTTTTTTTGAACTATAATTTTTAATTCACAAGAAATCGTGAGTTTATTGTTTTTGATAAAATCATGCACCATAATCATCTTGACTTCAGGTGATTCTTCGTCTGAATCTAAACAAACAACTAGGAAATCATATTTTCCTGAATCATTTATATCTTCTACAGATGATTTAAAATGCACATCAAGTAAACTAGGAAAACCTCCGCCACTGATGAGGAAATAGTTATTTTCTGATACTTCATCAGGACAATCTACCCGAGAAAAATTAGGCAGTAAATGTGAGAGCCAGTGAGGATAAACTTTTCGTTCCGTTTTTCCTTCAACTAAAAAATACAAGTTCATGACTCAACACCCTCTAAATATTCATCAAGATTAATTAATTGAGTAAAAGCTTCGTGTTTGGATCTTCCTATCTTGAATTGGCTTGCATTATAGTTTTTGACAATTCCCGCCTTCCTAGTAATTAGTTTCCAGTTAGCTGTGCTAATGTTATTTATTATGTAAGGATGATGACTGGTTATAATGAACTGCAAATCCCTTTTATATGTAACAATGCTTCTTGTAATTTCATCAATGCAATTAATTCCAAGACTGTTTTCAAACTCATCAATTAAGATAATTGTTCCATCAGCACAAAGATGTAGTTCTGCGATATGCATTAATGTCCGATACATACCAGATGAAAGTTTTCTTTCATCAATCCAGTTTTGAATTCCATGTTCTTTTATTTGGATAAATGGTATCTCTTTAAATATCCTTGGTATATTATCCCCTGTATTTTCAACGGGTTCTATTTTTAGCTCTTCTACATACGAAAAAACATCAATAAAAGAATTTTTTATTTCTTCAAATTTATTGGGTACATTTAAATATATTAAGTACAGCTTAGTTTTTAGACTTTCATCGCTATTTCTTATGCTATTTAAATCTCCATATTTACTACGCATAGCTTCTGATTCGTTATCAAAAATAAGCTTAAGTATTCCAGGTTCCTCTTTAGAAGAAATATCATCAAATAGCATTTGTGAAAACTCAGTGTGAACATCCTTAATTTGTTCCTCTTCTTTCAAAAGGTTTATCACACTTTCTTTTTGTGATAGCTTGACTGTTTTTGCACCATTAAAGATAATTCCTCCCTGATTTCTATCAATTACAAGGTTATCATTTATATATAATTTTTCGGATTCTATATTTGGCTTATTTTTATCGTCATCATCATTGTCAAACATTGACTCACTTAAAAAACCTTTATTTTCAAAAGAACCACTCCATTCATAAATATCATCATTGGTAATAGAAAATTTTATCTTCCATTGAAGACCGTTCAGAGATGTTCCACATGCAATTTTTTTCAAATGGAGAAGTGATTTTAATATTCTTGTTTTTCCTACACCAGAAGCACCGACTAAAAGTGTCAAAGAACTAAATTCAATAGGTTCTAGCACCCATTTAACAGCATGGTCTGTGTATTCAAATGATTTGATATTCATACAAAATATACCTTAAAAATTTTTGAAGGGAGATTCATGATTAAACTTAACCAATAGGGTGATACCTCAAAAAATAGTAACCTTTATCAAATAATTCTTTTGCACGACCAGACACTCGTTTAGAATCTGAATGCGTTGTTCGTTGCTGTCCACGAATAATCATCCTGAAATCAGAAAGCTTACCTTGACGAATATCATCAAGAATTGCATTTAGTGCATCCATTGCGTTTTTCTTTTCTTTAGGGATTAGTTCGGTAGATAGTTCTATTTGTCGTTTGTAACGCACACCACTAACCCCTGTAGCGGAAACAATTGCACCATTTACAACTTTCGATTGTGAAGGCTTGGAACGAATTGCATCGCTATCATAGAAATAATTTTTGGTTCTTTTAACGAAATGGAATATCTGTTCGTGAACATTACCAAGCTTATCTTTCGCATTGTCTGGACCACCCTTTACTTTATTCCAAACAACTTCATTCCTTAGAATCCAAGATTGGTTATCAGTCAATTCAAAAGCAACCCTCCAAGGAATGCCTAGCAATTGTTTTGCCTTATAAGAATCCCCGATATTCAACCAAAATGACCCTGTATTTTTGAGAACTCTCTTCAATTCAGAGAAAATTTCACAAAGGTCTCTCACATAATCTTGATAATCCTTTTCAAGTCCAATTCCTTCTTCAGCATATTGACGCTTTCCCCAGTAAGGTGGGGAAGTCATCGCAACATCTATTGAATGGTCTGGAAGTTGACGAAGAATCGCCAGAGCATCACCATGCAAGAATAGCGGTATTGTATCGCAAGATATACGATATGACTCAAATAATTCTAATGTACTTATACTCTTTTTTTTTGCTAAATTTGCCGACAAATCATTTTCTCCAAATTTGTAATTTACCTGTGTATTTTCTCAGCCTAACGACCAAACTAGGTCGCACGGTCTTTTTCATGGCTTCAGCACATTATTAGACATTTTATTGTATTTGAATTTGGGCCAGATTTATGATTAAACTAAAATCAACTATTTTGCCCTCCTTGATTTTGCAATTATATCTTATAATTCTTTAATTGATGTTACGCACTGTACTTCAAATAATTTTAGGGACACCCCCCTAACCCCCCGTACACGGGTGGAACCAAACATCATTCGACACTTTGCTTTAATTTTTCTATTTTGGGACTTCCCCCTGTGTACG
>JAUCGK010000489.1 GCA_030378085.1 Candidatus Parabeggiatoa sp. HSG14 | reverse complement strand
ACCAAACATCATTTGACACTTTGCTTTAATTTTTCTATTTTGGGACTTCCCCCTGTGTACGGGGGGTTAGGGGGGTGTCCTCAATTTTGCACTCCAGTTTGGAAGCTATCTGCGTAACATCAGTTAAATAAAAAATGCTTTGAGTTTTAGGACAGAATTTTTCAAGGGGAGTCCATAATTTATCTTAACATCCAAAATAAATTTTGGACTTCGGAATACGCGATTCGTTGGAGTCCAAAATTTATTTTGGATGTCAAGTTATTTACATGAGACAAATCTTTTAAAAAGAGTGATATGAAAATTGACCAACTTACCGTAAAAAATTTTAAAGGTTTGGAAAATAAAGAGTTTAACTTTTCGCCACAATTTAATGTATTGAATGGTGATAATGGCAGTGGTAAAACGGCGGTATTAGATGCTTTAGCAGTAGGAATTGGGGCATTATTTCTAGGTTTTGATGGCATTTCCTCTCGTAACATCCAACCTTATGAAATACGTTCTATGGGTTACCAAATAGGAGAACAATTCAAGCTTGAACCACAACCACCAACTATTGTACATTGTAGTGGAGAAGTTTTTGGTTCCCTTATGAGTTGGGAACGTGATTTATCAGGTATTAATAGGGGAACGACCCGAAAAAATTCTAAAACCATTATTGCTAAAGCAAAAGTATTACAAGAAAAAGTTAGATCGGGTGATGAATCTTTAATATTGCCAGTGCTAAGTTATTATGGTACTGGCCGCTTATTTTTACAAAAACCAAAGCGTACAAAAATCATAAAATCCAAATCTCGTTTAGCAGAATATGAGGGTTGTTTAGAACCAGCATCCGATGAGAAGCAATTTCTACAATGGATTAAGCTAATGGAACTAACTGCTTTACAAGAAAAAAGAACTCTAAGAACCTTAGAAGGTTTAAAACAAGCTGTAAAAGAGTGTTTAGAAGGTTGTAAATCTATTTTTTTTAACTTCCAGCGTGATGAACTTATTACTATTTTAGATGATGGACAGATTTTTCCTGCCCACATGCTTAGTGATGGACAACGTATTATTTTAGCAATGGTAGCGGATATTGCTTATAAAGCGGCCTCTCTAAATCCACAGTTAGAAGATAAAGCGGCTTCAGAAACCCCAGGAGTTGTATTAATTGATGAAATTGATTTACACTTACATCCTAACTGGCAGCGTAAAATCGTTGGTGATTTAAAAAGAACTTTTCCTAAAATCCAATTTATTGTAACAACTCATTCTCCTTTTATTATTCAATCTTTGCGTGATGGTGAATTGATCAATCTCAATGAATCAGAACCGGCAGAATATGAGGATAAAAATATTGAAGATATAGCTGAACATAATATGGGAGTCGAAATACCACAACGTAGCCAAAGATATTTAGATATGATGGAAGCTGCTAAAGAATATTATCGGATTGATACCTGCCAGCAATGTTTTGATTCCAATGGTAAACCAATCCTTCGTAATAAGCCTATAAATCTTTAATCACCACATAAATCCCCTGTTGTTATTCTTGAAAACTACCAAAAAAAAGTGATTTCTATGAAAAGAAAAAGTATGATTCTCATTGTTGATGATGACCCAGAAATCCGTGCGAGTCTCGAAATATTGCTAGATAATCAAGGATATAAATTAGCTTTTGCTTCTAATGGAATAGAAGCTTTGAATAAAGCAGCACAATTAATCCCTGATGTTATTCTTTTAGATGTCATGATGCCTGGTATGGACGGCTTTGAAGTCTGCCAACATTTACGTGCTAACCCAATTTTGTCTGATGTGCCTATTATTATGGTAAGTGGCTTGGGTGGTCGTGATGCACTTTTACAGGGAATTCAAGCGGGTGCAGATGATTTTATTTCTAAACCTTATGATCCGCTTGAATTACAAACGCGATTGAAAACGATTACTAACCTCAACCGTTATCGCCATATACTCGCAGAAAAAGCCAAGTTTGAATGGATCATTGAAAAGATTAATGAAGCTTTTCTAACACTGAATTACAACGGTGAGATACTTTATGCAAACCCACATGCTCGTTTTTACCTTAATTTGCCAGTAAACCAAGACGAACCTATTAACGAAACTTTTTTAGAATTAGTTGCTCAACATTATAAGTGTGAGCCACAAGAAGCTTGGACAGCTTTAAAACCGCCTAAATCTGTATCTCGCTATTTGGTACGCCCTGAAACATCGACATCTCATGCACTTTGGTTGCGTGTTGACATGATGGAAATGGATACAGGAAGAAATGAACAATATTTAATCCATTTGCGTGATGTAACAGAAATTATTTTCCTAAGAACTTCATAACAAAAAATGAGAGATATTCTGTATCACGGAGGATATTTTATTAAAATTTTACCACTACAATTTATTTGGAGTCCAAGATTTATTTTGGAATATCCAAACTAAAGTTTGGACTCCTCATTTGGATTTGTTGGAGTCCAAGATTTATCTTGGAACATCCAAACTAAAGTTTTGGATTCCTAATGAAGATGACACCAAACTATTTGACTTTTGCCCTCTTTTTTTATTTCGGTTAATGGTGGTTTTATGTGTTTACATTTATCCATTACTGATGGACAGCGCGTATGGAAAGGACAACCAGAAGGTGGATTTACTGGAGAGGGGACATCACCTTCTAGTAGTTTTGCCTCGTGTTTTATATCAGGATCGGGAATTGGATTAGCAGCTATTAATGCTTGGGTATAAGGATGTTTTGGTGATTTAAAAAGGGTATCTGCTGGCGCAATTTCAACGATTTTTCCCAAATACATCACTGCAATCCGATCAGCAATGTGTTGTACTACGTTGAGATCATGAGAAATAAATAAATAGGCTAAGTGGTATTCTGCTTGAAGATCACGTAGAAGATTTATGATTTGTGCTTGAATAGATACATCAAGTGCTGACACGGCTTCATCACAAACAATAAATGTTGGGTTGAGTGCGAGTGCTCTTGCAATACCGATACGCTGTCTTTGTCCCCCTGAAAATTCGTGCGGATATCGAGAATGATAAGAGGGGGAAAGTCCTACTCTGTCAAGCAATTCTTCAAGACGATGTTTTAAAGCTTCTCCCGTTGCAATTTCATGAACCTTGAGTGCTTCTCCCACAATATTACCTATTGTCATGCGTGGATTTAGGGAACTATAAGGGTCTTGAAAAATAACTTGCATTTGACGACGTATCTGGCGAAGTTCGGTTGCCTTCATTTTCAGAAGATTTTTATTATCAAAATAAACTTCCCCACTGGTTGGTTCAATGAGGCGGAGCAATGCTCGCCCTGCTGTCGTTTTTCCACAACCAGATTCACCTACCAAGCCAAGTGTTTCTCCAGCATAAACATCAAATGAAATATCATCAACTGCTTTTACCCAAGCAGAAATATGCGAAAAGAAACCACTTCGCACTGGAAAATGTTTTTTTAGATTTTTCACTGTGAGAAGAGGAGTTGTTTTGTTTTGTAATGTTGTTTTATTCATAATTCTTTGTTTTCGTAAAGCCAACATGCGACATGATGTCGTGGTTCTTGTTTTTTCAATAAAGGGGGGACTTGTGGACAACATGTCATCATGTTGGGACAACGAGTACAAAAACGACATCCCGCAGGATATTCAAGTGGCATAGGTACTGTGCCTTGAATCGCAGTCAGCCGCTCATGTCCAGGTTTTGGGAGTGCTTTTAATAATGCTTGGGTGTATGGATGTAGGGGATTTTTGAAAAGTGGACGCACATCTGTATGTTCTGCAATTTCTCCCGCATACATAACAACAACACGTTGGGCAAAATGGGCAACAACTCCTAAATTGTGTGTAATCAATAAGATAGCCATGCCCATTTCATCTTGAAGTTGTTTCAAAAGGCGTAAAATTTGAGCTTGTATTGTCACATCCAACGCTGTTGTTGGCTCATCCGCTATTAAAAGACAAGGCTTGCAGGCTAAAGCCATCGCAATCATTACACGTTGTTTCATCCCGCCAGAAAGCTCATGGGGATATTGATCAATTCGTCGATGTGGCGATGAAATACCCACTTTTTCCAATAAACCAAGTACTTCTAGCCGTGCATCGCGTTCTGTCATTTTGAAGTGATGAGTAAGTACTTCACTGATTTGATTGCCAATGGTAAAAACGGGGTTAAGAGAAGTCATCGGTTCTTGAAAAATCATACCCACATAACGGCCCCTGATTTTTTGGCGTTTCACCTCATCAAGGTTTACAAGTTCTTCATTATTGAGTTTTATATTCCCCTGGGTAATTCGTCCTGGCTCTTCGATAAGTCCCATAACAGCTAATGCCGTCACTGATTTGCCACAACCTGATTCACCCACTAATGCAACTGTTTCGCCCGCTTTGATATCAAATGATATATTTTGTACCACTTGTAATTCGCCACTATCAGTAGAAAAGGAGACGTGGAGATTAGATACTTCTAGTACCTTTTTTTCTTCATTCATTTTAACGTCTCCTCAATTTAGGGTTAAGTGCTTCACGCATTCCTTCTCCCACCAAGTTAAATGCCAGCACCACAAAAAGGATAGCGATACCAGGAATAAAAAAGAGCCACGGTGCATCAAAAATGAAGTTTTTGCCATCAGCAAGAATATTACCCCAAGTGGCATAAGGCGGTTGTACTCCAAATCCTAAAAAGCTCAAAGCTGATTCTGTTAAGATAGCCGTTGCGACACCGATAATGGCTGAAATTAAAACGGGGGCAATTGCATTAGGCACCATGTGCAAGAAAATGATGCGCCATTCTGGTAAACCGACGGCTTTTGCAGCAATTACGAAATCTTGTTCGCGCAGTGCTAAAAATTCTGCCCGTACAAAGCGAGTCGTTCCCATCCAACTGGTTATTCCTATGATAATCATAATGTTATAAATACTAGGTGGTAAAAGAGCAACTACTGTTAAAATCAAAAAGAAGGTTGGGAAGCATAACATCACATCAGTAAATCGCATGATAAGTGTATCTACTGTTATAAAACCAAGACGCACGTTGCCATAAAAACCAGCTAATCCTCCCAATAAAATACCAATAAAAGTCGATATACCAACAGCCACAAATCCAATAGAAAGTGACACAAAAGAACCTTGAAGCATTCTTGCAAATACATCGCGTCCTAATTCATCAGTACCTAATAAATAAACCCCAAATCTAGGTATATCTTCTATAGGTACATGTTCAGAAATTGATGATAATGGTGGTAAAAATTTATCAACCAGTCTAACAGTTGCCGGGTCGAAAATGATCATCCATTCTGTTAACATTTTTCCAGCAAGGGCAGCAATAATCAACAAGGTCAAAATTACTAAACCAGAGATGGCTAATTTATCTTTTTTAAAAAGTCGCCAAAATTCTTGAAGTGGCGTTTTTGGTTGAACAGTCATTCATTATTCCTATTTTTTAGATTTATTTAAGATCAACATGAATTTAACCTCATGGCTACAAAAAAATACTGATTGTAACAGATTTTGGGGACACCCCCCCTTTTTTACCCCCCTAACCCCCGTACACGGGTGGAACCAAACATTATTCGACACTTTGCTTTAAT
>JAUCGK010000310.1 GCA_030378085.1 Candidatus Parabeggiatoa sp. HSG14 | reverse complement strand
TTTTTTCTTACTTTTCATTGTGATACAAAAATATTCAACATTTATTTTCAAATTCATCAATTCATAATAATATTTATATGTCTATTATATCTTAATTAAATTGTGAATTGATGAAAATTTAAGGTAGCTGACATTGAATTTTTCTATGTTTGATGGCTGGAAAATTACGTCTTAATTTAGCCTGTTCTTCCCGATTGACCTCAGCATAAATGACCCCAGCCTCTTGATTTAAACGAGTTAACACAACACCCCACGGATCGACTATCATACTATTACCGTATGTTTCTCGACCATTGACATGATAACCCCCTTGATTTGGTGCAACTACATAACAAAGGTTTTCTATGGCTCGGGCACGTACTAAGACTTCCCAATGGGCTTTTCCTGTCGTTGCTGTAAATGCGGAAGGCGTACTAATCAAATCTACACCTTGAGCGAGCATAGAACGAAACAACTCTGGAAAACGCAAATCATAACATACTGCTAATCCCAAACGTCCATAAGGAGTATTAATTACGACTACTTGATGTCCCGGTTCAAGTGTCTCTGATTCACAATAGTGTTCACCTTCTGCAGTAATCACATCGAAGAGATGTATTTTGTCATAACGAGCAACACATTCGCCAGTATTATCAAATACTAAACAAGCTGCGCGAACTTTATGCGGATCGTCTGTTTCTATTGGCAATGTGCCACCCACCAACCAAATTCCATAACGTGCTGCTTGTTGGGAAAGAAAATCTTGGATGGGTCCTGTCCCTGGTTTTTCGCGGATAGTAACGTTATCAACGGAGTCCATAGCCATCAGTGCAAAATTTTCTGGCAAAATAATTAATTTGGCATCCATATTCACAGCATCACTAATAAGTCGAGCCGCTTCATTGAGATTTGCAGTGACATTGGAACTAGATGTCATTTGTACAGCCGCAATACGGTATGTAGACATAATAAAAATTATATGATTGGGAATCGAAAAATGGAAATCGTTGAATTTTTTGACACTCAAACAATATCTTATAACAATAAGGAATGAGGATTAAATAAAATCCGAATCTTAAACCTGACAGGTTTTTAAAACCTGTCAGGTTTGAGCCTCAAAGTTTGAAGTTATTAAATCCTCATTCCTAAGCTAATCATTTAGGCAAAAATTATTTCGATTATTATTGAGGTAAACGTAATATTAGCAAGTTTTACCCATTATTCATTATTTATTATCCATTAATAATTATTAATTACCAAAGTAAAAAACTTTGTATAGAGAATTATAATAAATTGTGTCAAAACATGAATCACTCAAGCTTTTTCCACACCAGCCTGTTTTATTACCAGAGGTACTTCAAGCATTAAACCTTTGTTCTGATGGTATTTATGTTGATTGTACCTTTGGTCGCGGAGGACATACTCAGGCTATCCTAAATGCTTTAGGAGCAAAAGGGCAAGTACTGGCTTTTGATCAAGACCCTGACGCTGTACGAGCTGCTCAAAGTTTATGTCATCTGGATAGTCGTTTTAGCATCATCCATAGTGCTTTTGCACAACTAATTCAACATGTTGAAAGATATGATTTGCGGGGTAAAGTAAATGGGGTATTATTAGATTTAGGGGTATCTTCGCCACAACTGGATACACCTGTACGAGGTTTTAGTTTTATGCGTGATGGTCCATTGGATATGCGAATGAATCCAGAAATGGGTGATAGTGTTGAAAAATGGTTATCTCACGCAACTGCTAATGAAATTGCTTCAGTCTTAAAAACTTATGGTGAAGAACGTCACGCGCAACGCATTGCAAGAACAATAGTGGAAAATCGCAAACAAACGGAACTGAAAACAACACGCCAGTTAGCAGACATGATTACCACAGTTTATCCAACCCCATTTCCTTCAAAAAAAAAGGATAAGCACCCAGCAACCCGCTCTTTCCAAGCCTTGCGAATTTTCATTAATCATGAACTTGAGCAATTACAACAAGTATTACCACAAGTAGTAGATGTGTTAGTGCCAGGGGGACGTTTGGTTGTTATTAGTTTTCATTCTCTTGAAGATCGTATTGTCAAACGATTTATTCGTGATTGTGTCCGAGGTGATAATTTTCCGCCCAATGTACCAGTAACTTCGGCAGCATTGTGTCCTCTTTTACGTGTTATTGGTAAACCGATATTTTCAAGTGTAGCTGAAATCTCTACTAATCCGCGTGCCCGTAGTGCAGTTATGCGAGTCGCAGAAAAAATAAAAAATGAAAAATAAACTTTTCACTCTAAAAATTATACTCATTTTACTAACGAGTGTCATCTTTATGTCAGCTTTACAACTAGTCTTAGTGCGACATAAAAGCCGTATGGTTTTTATGAAATTACAAACCCTACAACAACAACGGGATGCACTCAATGTGGAATGGGGACAATTACAATTGGAGCAAAGTACCTTGGCACAGCATAATCGCATTGAAACAATAGCTTATAAAAAATTGGATATGATAATGCCTACACCCCATGACATCATTATAGTTAAGCCATGAATAATGGTTAATTTAAAAATTAACCTATTGAATCTCTTGCAAAACCCCTATTTATTGTTTCTTTATGAATGAAATAACGTTTTTTGAGTTTTGCAAGAGCCTTCTATTTCAAGATTATTATTTTTACTGTTTTAATTTTTCATTTTTTTATTATCATTTTTTTATTATCATTAATTTTAGTTTTTTACTTTTTATTATTTCATTTACATTAATTTGACAATGTCACATTTCAATTTTTCCAAAATTCATTTTGGATGATCTTTTTTGAACCATGCCATTTTTCTCATCATTTTTCTTCTTGTTTTGCATTTTTCATTTACATTCATGTCACGACATCATCGCTTATTTAAAAAGCGTAGAGCTAAATCAATTCAAACCTTACGTTTTTGGGAAAAGCAACAGTGGATTAAACCAACTCAAACAATAAAATTTTGGAGAAGACGACAATGGATGTTGGGTTTGTTTGTGTTGATTATCAGTGTGTTGGTATGGCGAGCCATATATTTGCAAGTTAAATCAGCAGATTTTCTACAAAATCAGGGTAATGCTCGATATTTGCGTACTGTGCCAATAATTGCCCATCGCGGTATGCTTATGGATCGTAATGGTGAACCTTTAGCCATTAGTACACCCGTCGATTCTGTATGGATCAATCCCGCACAATTTGCAACAGTGCAATCTCAATTAAAAACTTTGACAAAATTATTGGGTATTAAAACCTCTGAATTAAAAACTTTATTGGCGGATCGTAGGCAACGCGAGTTTGTCTATATCAAAAGACATATTTCACCCTCTGTGGCTCGTCAAGTGAATGCCTTGAAATTACCAGGTGTTTTTTTACAGCGTGAATATCGTCGCTATTACCCAACTGGTGAAGTCTTTGCCCATGTTTTGGGATTTACTAATGTGGATGATTACGGACAAGAAGGATTAGAACTGGCTTTGAACGATATTCTAAAGGGTGTGTCGGGTGCTAAACAAGTCATACAGGATAAAAATAGACAAATAATTGATAACGTTACCAACCTTCGGATATCACACCCAGGCCAAAATATTCACCTAAGTATTGATCGCCGTTTACAATATTTGGTTTATCGTGAATTAAAAGCTGCCGTGCTTCGTTATCAGGCACGTACTGGTTCAGCTGTTATTTTAGATGTACGCACGGGTGAAGTGTTAGCTATAGTCAATCAACCTGCCTATAACCCTAACAATCGCGGTGAGCGTTATACAGAACAGTACCGTAACCGTGCGATTACTGATGTGTTTGAACCAGGATCAACTATTAAACCCTTTACAATTGCTTCTGCTTTGGAAAGTGGAAAATACACACCAAGTAGCATAATTAATACACACCCTGGTTATTTAAGATTAGGTAAATACACAATACGTGATAGTCGTAATTATGGTACTATCAATTTAGCCATGATAATTAAAAAATCTAGCAATGTTGGTGCGAGTAAAATTGGTTTATCCTTATCACCAAAACAATTATGGCAAACATTGACACAAGTGGGTTTAGGTCAGAAATCTAGCAGTGGTTTTCCAGGCGAAGTAAGAGGATATTTACCACATTTTAACAAGTGGCACACCGCCCGGCAGGCAAGTATTTCATTTGGTTATGGTGTTAATCTCACTTTGTTGCAGTTGGCGCGGGCTTATGCATCGCTAGGTAATAATGGCATTTTACCACCTATTCATTTTCTTTCACTTAATACAGAAAATGATCTCCCTTTACTCCCTTCTTCGTCCACTATATCCCAACAAGTGTTGCAACCAAGAACAGCACAACAAATGCTTCACATACTTGAAGCAGTGATTAAATCAGGTGGTACAGGCACATTAGCACAAATTAATGGATTTAGAGTTGCAGGTAAAACGGGAACTGTACGTAAATCGGAAGCAGGAAAATATTCTCAGGATAAATATTTAGCTTTGTTTGTGGGAATTGTACCTGTGAGTGCGCCGCGTTTGGTGATGGCTATCATAATAGATGAACCACGTACTAAAAATTATTATGGTGGAAAAGTGGCAGCTCCTATATTTGCTAAAGTCATGTCAGATGCTTTGCGGTTACTCAATATTTCACCAGATGATACTGATAGTTTTAACTCAATATATCATTAAATATTAGGTATAGCGTTTCCCTTATGTATGAAATACAACCTCTCTCCTTAAGATTTTATGGTTGTATCATACGCAAACAAAAGACGCTACATCAATGGAGAAATCAATCAAGCCCCAGCGAAAATTTCAAGATTGTTTTAGTTTTCTCTGAATTGGAACTATCTTGCACGAGTGCTGCATGTTAATTTTTTTTGGGTTATTTCAATAAAGCTATAACCACTAACTAATTGACAATTGAATATTATGGAAACGAAATCAGTATCGTTAGCAGAAGAAATCGAAAACCAAGAACAAGTTATCCTTTTGGATAAAACTCGAAGAAAGGTCAAAACACGACTTCTTATTATAGAAAATGTTTTTTGGGCTATTGGTGCGGGAGCCGCTCCAATTCCTATCTTCAATATGTCCTTTATAACAGCTATTCAGCTAAAACTGATTAGTGATTTGTCCCTTGAATACAAGGTCAAGTTTTCTAAAAATCGTGGTAAAGCTATTATTGCTTCTCTCATCGCAGGAATAAGCAGTGGTATGGTAGCAATTCATTTTGTAAGAGGGATTTTTGGAATAAGTGCAACCCCAATAACAATAATCAGTTTAGCAATTTGGGGAGGAGCAACAACGTATGCTATAGGGCAAGTTTTTGTGCAACATTTTGAGTCAGGTGGGACTTTGTTGGACTTCGATTCAGTTAAATACAAGGATTATTTTGCACAACAATTCAAAGAAGGAAAAAAAATGACTACTTATAAACGATAAAATGTTTCCTACTTAAATTCTTGGAGTCCAAAGCGATATCTTTCATATTCCTACAAAAAGTATCTTCAAAGCGGGCGCATTCCCATTTTTCGGGTTAATACGAAAACCGCATTTAAAGTAATAATATAACCGTAAAATCAATAGGTTATAAAGTTATTTGTCCGCATGTATTTTCAAGGGTAATTCTCATTAATACCC
>JAUCGK010000309.1 GCA_030378085.1 Candidatus Parabeggiatoa sp. HSG14 | reverse complement strand
TTTTTAATCTGAACCCCCATCAGTTGAGTACAACTAAATTTTGTGCCTAATGAATGAGGATTTAATAATTTGCAAAATTTTGGTGCTAAACCTGACAGGTTTTTAAAACCTGTCAGGTTTCAACTTTCGTATTTTATTGAATCCCCATTCCTAAGCGAATTAAAAACATGAATATTTCATAAATTTCTATATAATACAAACAATTATAAAAATAAAGTAAAAGTCAACATTCCTTTATCCACGTAATTCGTTGTACTCAATATTCAATTTTATGACTCAAAATTAAAAATGAATTTTTTACCAAATCAAATAAACCAACACCAATTTATTCGTTTCGCCAAATTCTGGATTACTATAGGTACTATTTTTGCTATCTTATTAGCGATTATTGGACATCTCATTCGTGATCATGTCCTCATTTTGGCTTTGATGATGTATATTCCACTGTTACCACTCGGTTTATGGACAATTTTACTTGATTTATGGCAAAATGGGCGTAGTTTGCCTAAATTACGTTTTGGTTTAACTTTAATTGGTATAACCCTTACAATTTGGGGAGCTATACCAATGATTGGTATAGGAAACGCTCAAACAAATATTCCACCAAATGCAATCACTTTAATGCATTGGAATGTAAAATGGGGTGGCATAGGTTATGATAATTACATCGAAAACCGATACAATGGTGAAGAATGGCCTTCAATACGGAAGGATATTGAACAACGTCGTCCAGAAATTGTCATCCTCAGTGAACCGCCACAGCTTGATAGTTGGCTCACACAACTGACAGAGCAACTGGGTGCAAAATGGTCAATGAAACGTTATCGTACAAAACGTAACGGTTTCGCCGTTTTTTCATTATGGCCCTTACAATTTGAACGCTTTATGGAAATTCGTAATGGGGTTGCCATGTCTGTGGTAGTCACAGTGCGAGATCAAGCATTACGTTTATTGTTAGTGGATGGTGAACGCAGTATACGAAAAATAAGAACTCCCCTATTGACAGACATTATCCAGATTGTTATTGAGGCTGATAAACAAGGTAAGCCTGTTGATTTAATCATAGGCGATTTCAATGCAGTGAGTCGTAGTATCGGTTTTGATACTTATGCGGTTGCTGCGGGAGGATATCAACTCGCAGGCAAAGCCTATCGCGGATGGCGTGCTACTTGGCCTTCTTTTTTACCCTTACTTGATATTGATCATGTTTGGATACATAAACGTTTTCAAATATTTAACGTAGAAATGTGGCATAATTTTTATACCGATCATCGGGGGCAAATGATCTATTTTAAGCCAAAGCCCAAAGCTGAAGCTTTGGACTCCTGGAATCCAAAGCTTTAGCTTTGGGGATTTATATTTTATTTATCTTTATAACAAAATAACAAAAAAAACATGTCTTTTCCTAAAAACCCTTATATCATTGATAATCCAGTCAGTGATAACAATGCTTTTATTGGACGATCTAATATATTGCATGAAGTTTATCGCGTACTAGAGCATCCCAAGAATAATGTGATTGTTCTATATGGGCAGCGACTTGTTGGCAAAACTTCCATATTGCAATACTTAACTGCTCAATTACCCAACCAAGGCAACTATTGTCCGGTTTACTTTGATTTACAAGACAAAGCCACTTTACCTTTGGGACAAGTAATTACTGAATTGGCTCAACGTATCGCTTCAGCCTTGAATCAAACACCACCTGATTTAGAAGAACAACCTGACACTTTTTTTCAAGAAACATGGTTGCCTAACGTCTTACAAAATCTACCAAAAGAGACTGCTTTAGTATTACTCTTTGATGAATTTGATGAACTGACATTACCTCAACCAGAACAAGCAGGAGAAAGCCTTTTTCCTTATTTACGGCAATTTTTGGATAGCAACCTCAAAAATTTAAACTTCGTTTTTGCAATTGGTAGACATGCGGATGATCTTGATAACATGGCAGTATCTCTTTTTAGAGGTATTCCACCAATTAAACATTTATCATTGTTAAACCAAGAAAATACCAAAAAATTGGTTCGTTTATCAGAGACAAACCATAGCCTAAATTGGCCTGATGAAGCAGTGGAATCAGTTTGGCGATATACACAGGGACATCCTTTTCTGATTCAACAAGTCTGTTTTCATGTTTGGGCGCAAGCCTATGAAAAAACGCCTAAAACGATCCCTAATGTGATTCCAGCAGATGTAGAAAATGTGGTTTTTGATGTTTTAGATGCGAGTCGCAATAGGTTGGAATGGTTATGGAAAGGTTTACCGCCTGCTGAACGAGTTGTCGTTTCTGCTTTAGCAGAAGCAGGATCACAACACAAAATAAGTGAACAAACTTTAGAAAAATGGTTGTATGAAAGTGGCGTGCGAGTCGTCATTAGAGAATTGCAGAACGCACCTCGTTTATTACAAGATTGGGACTTTTTAGAAGCCATTGAAGGCGGTTATCAATTTCGTGTTGAATTATTGCGCCGTTGGATTAAGGAAAATAAGCCATTACGACGAGTTCAAGATGATTTAGATCGTGTTGATCCGGTGGCAAACAATTTCTTTAAAACCGCGTTAGATTTACACAAAGGAGGACAACTCAAGGAAGCAATTCCAAAATTACGCGAAACCATTGGGCTGAATCCAAATCATTTAGCTGCTCATCAATTACTTGCTGATATTTTACTGGCTCAAGGACAAGCAAGAGAAGCAAAGGAATTATTAGAGAAATTATATAATTATCAACCTATTGCCGCAGCTATTCGTTCCAGATTAATACAAGCTTTATTGGAAGTTGCTCAACAGACAAAAAATGAACCACAACAACTCAGTTTATATGAACAAGTATTATCGTTGGAACCTAATCACCCAGAAGCCAGTGCAAAAAGCAGAGAATTATGGCAACAACGTGGTGACATCGCTCTTGCAAAAAATGATCTTAAAACGGCACTGGAAATTTATCAAAATCTTGGACTCAATAAGAAAGTCACTGAGCTTGAACAACAAATACGTGATCGTTTTTTTAACTTAACAAAAACATTGAAACAACGTAAAAAAGAGAAACATCGTTACTATGCTGGATTTTTCATGTTACTCTTAATTTCTTTGGGGACTGTGGGATGGTTTTATCAGGGGCAACTTAAGCATTTTTCTCAGCAAATGCTTGGACCGGTTGAATCCATTGCACAATTTGGACAAACTAAACAACAACTTGAACAAGCAACCGGAAAAATTGTTCAATTAGAACAACTTTTGATTTCCCAACAACAATTGGAACAAGCCGATGGAAAAATAGAACAACTTAAGAAATCGCTTAAACAAGCTAATAGAAAAGTGGCTCAACTCGAAAAATCATTGGAACAAGCACGCGCGGAAATAGTGCCACTGAAAGAAGAGCTTATCAAACTTTCCCCAAGAATCGGATTGAAAAAGTTTATATCACAACTTGAAAAAGGCGATCAGGCTGTTATTGTTGGTTCATATAATAAACAGCAAGATGCTGAACAACAACTGAAAAAACTCAAAACCTTATTGCCAGAATTATTTTATGCCCAAACTGAATTACTTCCTAACCAATCAAGCAGCAATATTTATCAAGCAGATAATATTTGGGAAATATTTATAAGTGGCTTTTATTCTTATAAATCTGCTAAAGTATTGAAAAAGAGAGTTCTAAGGTTTGAGCAAATAGAAGACGCTTTTATTAGAAGAAATCCATTCCTAGAAGAAGAGCAACTATAGACTATAAATAACTTCACAAAACCTGCCAGGTTTCCAAAACCTGGCAGGTTTGATCAAGAAATTATTTTTCTGAACATCTATATCTTTTAACGAATAGATTTTGAATCAAAAAAAAGAGCTACACCCTCCAGGAGTTTCGGGAATAGAGTAGGGTGTCACGATAGGAATGAAAACGGTGGAACGAGGTGCCGAGTAATACGATAGCATTTAAAAAAGAACTTCCTTTAAGCGTTTTACGATTTCAGTCCAATCCACTGATTCAGTCAGGTGACACCAAGATATTCGTAACGCGCCTTGTATTTCTGTGTCTGATAAGTTCATTGCTTTAAGAACATGGCTTGGCGTGTAACTAGAAGACGTGCAAGCTGAGCCATTAGAAATAGCAATCATTTTTTTTAGAGCCAATATTGCCGCTTCGGAATCCAATCCAGCAATAGAAAAATTAATAACATGCGATAAAGTGTGATCTAAATCACCATGAATAATTGGCTTTAAGGGAGCTAAAGCTTCAAGTGCTTGATCACGAAAAGCGCGGCAAATATTTGCACGTTCTTGAAAATTTTTTAAGGCAAGTTCAGTGGCAACACCAAATCCAACAATTAAATGGACTGGTAAAGTACCAGGCCTCAATCCGCGTTCCTGTCCGCCACCATACATGAGTGGTGTTAGTGGCACTTTTTGATAATCACGACGACGCATAATCAATGCGCCTACTCCTTTTGGCCCATAAATTTTATGGGCACTCACACTTATCATATCAATCCGTGGATTGCGTAATGTTGTAATATCTTTACCAAATCCTTGAGCAGCATCTGTATGAAAATACGCAGGATGTTCTGCAAGTAATTCAGTCATTTTAGCAATTGGCTGAATGATGCCCGTTTCATTATTCACCTGCATCACTGACACTAGTAAAGTATCTTCACGCACGGCTTCCTTAATAGCTTCTGGCTCCACCCACCCCTCTTTTGTCGGTGGTACAAGAGTGACTTCAAATCCCACTTTTTCAAGTGCTACCAGTGGTTCCAATACTGCTTTATGTTCTATTTGAGTGCTGACAATATGCCGTTTATGATTTTGTTCGCCATATTCTTTGAGTCCTAAAATGGCTAAATTATTACTCTCAGTAGCTCCACTGGTAAAAATCACTTCTTCACGCTTTGCAGCCACCATTTCAGCAATTTTATCCCGCGCTTTCTGAACCGCTTGTTTGGCTCTTGTCCCAAACTCATGGGTACGGCTTCCCGCATTTCCAAATTCCTTAGCCATATATTTCAAAACAGCATCACGAACTAGGGGTTCCATCGGTGTCGTTGCATTACAATCAAGATATACTGTCATATATTAGCCTGTTAGTAATTAGTTATACTTGATAGAATCCAAACTGATAACAGATTCGTTACCCATAACTTCTGCACTGTGAACTGCACCTTTAGGGATAGCAAGCGCATCGCCGGATTCCAATATTACACTTTTACCGCCCATTTCCAATTTAAAGCGTCCAGAAAGAACGCCATCCAATTTATCTACATCATGCGTGTGTGGTGAAAAATAAGTACCCGGCGGATAAGTATAACGGTTAACTGCATAACCTCGTTCTTCAAATTTACGGCGCATTGCAGCTTCAGTTAATACGCCATCCTGTTCTTCATTCCAATGTTCAAGTTCCATGTTTTTTCTCTTACTGGTTTTTTGGAGAACTCGAAAATATCCGAAATTTTGGAGTCCAAGGTTTCATTCCTATAATAAATTAAATTAAGTTTGTTCCATTATAATACCAAAATTTGTCATTTTTATTGGTTATGTAGGGGCAATCCTTTATGGTTGCCCTTAATTCAATGGCATTGACGCTAGAGCGTCGGAACGAGGCTAAGTAGTTAC
>JAUCGK010000040.1 GCA_030378085.1 Candidatus Parabeggiatoa sp. HSG14 | reverse complement strand
TATGTATAATAGATTTTTTTTTGGGATAGTGTTTTATCAAAGGTTTCTGGGATACGACCACTCTATAAAATCTCTACCTCATTTTTAATTCATAATTAATTATTTAAAAAACGTTTTGTTATGCTCCAATTATCATATTGGATTTTATAATTCCTATACTTTCACCAAAAAGGAAAAATTCCCCATTTAGAAAAACACTAATAGTTAAAGGGGAATTTAAAAAATATCTTCCTTTTTTCCCATTAAGACTTATTTATTTGCAAGAATGTCCTGTCTTTTCTTGTCATCTGGAAAATGTGGTTGCCAGTGCCAATTTGGAGAAGTTTCTTTAGCTTGATTGAGCAGAGCTTGAATATCTTTGTTATTCTTTAGTGATTTTTCATCCCATAAACGGTCAAGCAATTGATTAGCCAGTTCTTCTTTATTTGTTAGTAGCACCACTTGAGCATCGTACAAGGTTTTTTTGATAAAGGCAATTTCTTTGCTATCCAACCATTCGTAGTCATTCAACAGTGAATGCACCGTCGTGGCTTGCAACTTGTTTTGTATCCAGTCGAAATCAACCAACAACAATTTTAACTCATTGTGGCGATTAGCATGATGTAGATGCATACAAAGGTACTCAAAGAAATAACCGTCTTTAGGGCCACTTATCCAACCATGTTGACCACATTGACGACGGTAAGCTGCTAATAAATGTGTATGCAATTTTTCTAAGTCGGCAAGTTCGCTTAAATACTCATATTGAAAAGAATGCAAACTCAGGTATTTTTTTGACGATGTTTCGTAAACCTCTATCAAACCTTTATCAGCTAATTCGTTGATAAAGGTGAGTGCTTCCTCATCTATGAGCTGATACAAATAACGCCATAACATAAGAGCAACCGATTGAGGAATACGCGAGTATTCGGCAAAAACTGTCAGAGCAATGTAATAATCAGCAGGTTCTCCCAATTCTTCCACGTTGAGCTGCATCGCTTGCATTAGAGCGCGTGGATATTTATCAGGAAACTCTTCATCCTCACTTTGTAAACGTTCAACTAATGCTCCCCACTTTGAAGAAGGATGTTTCTGTGCAACACTGGCCATTAACCTAAGTGTTAGAGGTGAATAATCACAAACAGATACTATATTATCTAAGTTGATAGAAGTAGCTGTCCCCTCATTTTGATTCACATAGTTTAAGAAAAAATCAATCGCTTGTTTCTCGACAAATGGAGCAATTTCATAAGCAGTTGCAGTATTTATAAAATACTGGATAATTTCTAGTAAGTTATTTTCACTGGTTGTTATCAAAAGCTGGCAATGTTCGCCTACGACATTAAATGCCAGGATATCTTGTGCATCTGTCACATCATCCAAAATTATCAAACAGGCACGAGTGGCACATAATTCACGTAAACGCTTAGTGCCTTTTTCTACCTCAGCAATATTCGTCGTTGTATCATTGAGTGCTTGAAGAAGAACCATTTGATGAGCAACTAAGTCAGCTTCCATGCCTAAGCTAAGCCAAAATATGCCATCTGGATAAGCTTGTCGAATCTTTGTATCTCGCGCTAAAGCTGTTGCCATTACTGATTTACCCATGCCACAAGGTGCTTGAAGAATAATAGGTGCTCTTTGCTCCTCAGTGGTTTCAACAAGCAATTTGCTTCTAATTTCATTTAATAATGGGATATTTTTCACTAAATTATTAGGCAATTCAGCAACGTGGTGCAAAGTTGCTGGCTTGGTTTGTTTCTTCATGTCTCCTAATTGAAATCTCACTTCTTGAAGTTCAGCCTCAAGATTGGCAACGAGTCGTTGCAATTGGAGTTTACGGTCAAGTTCCGTCTTGACATTTTGGTATTGTCGTAAATCCTCCAACATTTTATTCAACAAATCATAATGTTGTTTCAGTAAGACAATGTTGATTTCTAAGGAACCTTCGCTAGCACTTCCCACAGGAGAAGTCTTGCCCTTTTGGAGTTCTGAGATGGTTTTTTCAAAACTTTCAGCCATTTTGGCAAGACTATCTATTTTATCAAAGAGTTCGTCAAATTGATTCAAAGGCAAAATAACGGCGGTTTTATTGCCAGCTTCATCTGTAATAAATTGCTGTTGCAGAGATTTTTTATCAGGGAGTATGAGTAAGTTCATCTTTTATCACTTTACGGTAATAGGGTGGAAATTGGTAATGGTCAATATGTAAACGCTTTAATTTTTTTATTCTTAAAAAAAACTTGCTTATTTTTTAACCTACCTTTTCGGTTTCATCATTAAATTCTTTCACTATAGCAGGCAAACGGATAGTAAAAGTAGAACCTTTGCCAAATTCACTTTCAACCCTAACATTACCTCCCATCATTTGACAAAATTGTTTGGTAATAACCAGTCCTAGCCCTGTTCCGCCATATTTGCGTGTAGTGGAGGAATCCGCTTGGGTGAAGGCTTGAAATAGTTTTCCTATTTGTTCCTGGGTCATACCAATACCTGTATCACTCACTTGAAAGGTAATCCAATCCTCACCATTGGTAGTCTGGTCACGGATTATCTCCAAAATCACCTTGCCCTGCTCAGTAAATTTGCTAGCATTACTCAATAAATTAAATAGACACTGACGAATTTTAGTAACATCTGCATGTATCGTCCCCAATTCTTCAGGATTTTTGACGACTAAACGATTATTATTTTTTTCTACGACGGGTTCAATCATTGCTATTACATCCTGCACCATCGTGTTAATATCAAAACTTTCTAAAAAAAGCCCCATTTTTCCAGCTTCAACTTTGGAAAAATCAAGAACATCATTGATAAGTGCCAAAAGATGTTTACCAGCACTGGCTATTTTTTTCAGATCAGGTACAAAATCTTCTTGTCCCGTATCCTCAGCGTCTTCTTGTAACATTTCACTGTAGCCAATAATGGCATTCAAAGGAGTACGAAGTTCATGGGTCATATTGGCAACAAACATACTTTTCGCTTTGTTAGCTTCCTCCGCTTCTTCTCGTGCTTTTTGGGCTTCCTCATTTTTAGTTTCTAAAATAGCAAATGATATCCGCAACTGCTTAGCCATCTGATTAAAAGTATTGGCAAGCGTACCGAGTTCATCCTGATATTTGACAGTGACATGCTGATGCCATTCCCCCGCTGATAGCGTTTTTGCAGCAACAGTGAGTTTCGTAATTGGTTTGAGCAATCGAGTGGTGACTAACCATATCAAAAGACTTACGCTTAAAACAGCAACAACAGCAACCATAATTGTTAGCTGTAAAAATACTTCTTCCTTTTCCAATACTTCTGCTTTTTGTTGTAGTGCAACAACACTCCAACTGTTGTCTAAACGAATACCGTAAGATAACCATTTTACACGATTTTCATCTGTAAAAAAATAAAAGCCTGTATTACCTTCTAAGAGCGTTTTTACAGGCGGATAGTTACTAAAATTAGTGAGCTTGGTTCCGGTTACAAATTTTGTTTCTGGGTGGGCAAGCACTTGACCTTTTTCATCTACCAAAAAAGCATAGCCCGTTTTTCCTAAACGGACTGCACCAACGATTTCACCCAAATCTTTTAAGAAAGTTGCAATGACAGCAACTCCAACAATTTTGCTTGGCAATTCTGTATAAAGCGGTTTTTTTGCTTCCTTATATCTGATTGAATCAAATGTTTGGGGATCCGTAATTCCTGTTACAGATAAACCAAAATATTCAGTTTGATAGCGGCGAACAGCTTCGGCAGTATTAGTATCATAGAGACTATTAATTTCACCATTATAATATTTTCGTTCTTTCAGTTTTTTCTGCAATTGAGCGACTAAAGCACCTTGATCACCTAATTTTAATGTAGGTAATTTGCGAATTGGTGCTGCAAAAGTAATAATGGGTTGTTTGAAAGAACGAGAAATAATGGGATCACGGATAATTTCTTCACCTGCCATAGCACGTTTAAAAAAATCTCGGGTACTTGGCTTGCCTCGCTTTTTAACCCGACCAGTACCTCTTGCAATCAGATAACCTTCCGCATCAAGTGTGGCAAGACCATATATTTCACGGTAAAGACGATAAATAGTTGATAATGGAGGTAAATGTTTTTCTTCGTTTATATCGGCTAAATTATGATTCTCGCTCAAGCTACGTACTGCTAACACATTCATCTGATCCCATCTTGAAACATTATCTGCCAAATCATGTGCTCGCAAATTTAATGTTTCTCTCACCTCTTGTCGAATAATGTAAGCTGCGTAAGAACTGGCTAACCAAATAGCGAGAAGCATGGGGGGTATAGCACCCAATAATACGAGAACTATTGTGCGAAATCGTAAACTTTGGAAAAATAATTTTCTCATAGCAAATATTTTTTAGTTTTGAAAAGTAAAAAATGATTACTTTATCATTTTTGAATTCTTAATTTCTATATAAATACTGCAAAATTTCCAAAATAATGCAATCCCTAAATTAAAAAGGTAGAGCTACGTCAAAGTCGAGACTAATATGCCGAATACTAATATTTTTTAAGTAAAAATTTAATATAATAAACCTTATCATTTATAACCCATTGTTTATTAATAAGTTTTAACTAAAATATTGTCGTTTAATTCTACGAAATAATAATTGAACAATTACAGTGACAATATCCTGTTAAATAAAGTTGAGTATCACGTAAAACATGGATTTTTATTATAACTCATAAGCTTAAATTTAACAAAGTCGAATTAATTATTGCAGCAGTTTTAATAGTTTAACAATTAGGTAGTGCTAAACAAATAGTGGTTTTGGAATTCAAACATTTAGTTTCGGTTTTGTTCTTGAAGATTATAATCACTACTTTTACAACACTACCGGCTTATCAAGTCGGTAATGAAGCTAGTCCGTTGTACTAAATTTGATACCATTTCCTTCTTGATTTAATACAACATGGAATTGGAAAAAAACTTTTTGATAAATATTTTTGTAATTCTATATTGAAACGATATTGAAACGATAAATTTTGCTATCATAATAAACTAAGCTTAGTTTAGTTTATAGGAGATTGATATGCAAACCGTTAATATTCATGAAGCCAAAACTCATCTTTCGCGCTTGCTTGAGTCAGTCATGATGGGAGAGGAAATTATCATTGCTAAGGCAGGAACCCCAGTTGCACGGTTGGCACCACTTCGAGCGTTTGATAAACCTCGCAAACCCGGTGCATTGGTAGGTAGATTGAAAATTGCTGATGATTTTGATGCCCCATTACCAGAGTCTATTGCATCAGTTTTTCGTGGAAAACAACCATGAAATTATTCCTTCTTGACACACATATTTTATTATGGTGGCTCTGTAATAGTTCTCGTTTACATCCTAAAATCAGAAAATTGATTGCGAATCCAGATAATGAAATTTATATCAGTCCAGCCAGTGTGTGGGAAGCTTCCATCAAACGTGAGTTGGGAAGACTTGAATTTGATGATGAAGAATTGTTAACAGCAATTGAATCTGGGGGATTTCTGGAAGTTGCGGTGACAATACGACATGGGCTTATCGCAGGAAGTTTACCCCGACACCATGAGGATCCTTTTGATAGAATGTTAATTGCACAAGCACAAGTAGAAAATTTTTCAATCATTACGCATGATGCTAAATTTAAATATTATGAAGTTCCTATTATTTGGGCATAGTATAATTTTTTGGTTTGAATCAGAATTTACGTTGCACCGTTTCCAAAAATTGTATTTCTTAGTGACGCATAACTAACGCTATGTTTAGGCAAACGAAATGATAAACTTTCTAATACTCGACTATCAAGTTTTTAAAAGATTGATGATTATTAAGCGAGAAACGCAAGCATTGCGTCTCTAAGTCTCTAAGCGTCTAAATCTCTAAAACGTTTTCTAGGTTTGAGATACATAACCGGACAATTGACCGCAAAAATTTTGTCGAAGGAAGCCACTGATAAGGTTTACATGTCATTTATAATTGAAAATTCCATGATTATTAGAGACGTTTGGAGACGCGAGCATCGCGTCTCTACAAATCTATCGGGTTACCAATTCTTGATAAAAAACTAGAACATCGAGTAATACTCTAATTTTTAACTTTGTTGGCATTAAGTGTAATAAATATTTTTTGTTTCTACATACTTTACATTGTTCATCTTCATCTGCTTTTTCAGGAAAAAATACCGTTCCAAAGGAAAATTTGTTGGAGTCCAAAGTTTCAGCTTTGGGTTATTTATATTAAAATTGAAAGGACTCCAAGGCTTAATTTAATGGCATTGACGTTCCTAAGTGGTATTTATTTTACATAAAATTTCACAGTTGGGGTTGTTAATGGTTCGCTAGAATCAATTGGTAAAATTCTGGCTTGTGCAATGTGTGTTCCTCGTGTGACTGGCCATAAAAATTGATGAATGTCGGGAGGCGTTGTACCTATTACCTTGCCATCAATCAACCATTCGATGGCATTGGCTTTTAATGGAGTATCCGATAACATTAATGCAAATGCTTCATGTTCATCGGGAATGCGCGGGTCCATTGCTAATTGTAAACCATGGCTTGGTTGTCTTAAACGTAGGGGAGAGGCGGTGTATTGAGTCGCCGCAATCATGGGTTCTTCTGAAACAGGTTCTGTGCCTGATACAAACCATTCCACCCGACTTGGACAGTCTTGAGTAGCCCGTTGTCCTGTTGCTCGGCAAATTTCTACTTTGATTAATTGCGGACTTAGGTACAATGGTTGGGTTTCCTCATAGCGATTTAGTTCAGCGAACACGGCACGTAAGATTAAAGCGGGGCCGCTGGAGCCTGAAACGCGAGACATTGGTTGTTGATCTAAATTGCCTAACCATACGCCCACCGTGTAACGATGATTAAAACCAATTGCCCAAGCATCTCTATAATCGTTTGAAGTACCTGTTTTAATAGCCGTTTGAATCGGAAAACGCAATAAAGCACTGCGTCCAAATTCTAAACGGCGAGCATCAGAATCAGACAAAATATCACCAATGATGGAACTGACTTCAGGTGTAAATATCTTCGCCGAATCAGACGATGGTGTATTACGTAAAACTTTCAGTGGGCGAAATGTGCCTTTGTTTGCTAAGGTTGCATAAGCTTGTACCAATTCTAATAAAGTAACGCCACCATTACCCAAAGCCAAGCCATCACCATAATGATCTGGATGTGCGGTTAAACTTTCGATGCCTAATTGCCGTAAACGTTGCAAAAATGTACTCGCACCAACAAATTGAATGGTGCGTACTGCTGGAATATTTAAAGAATTGCCTAACACATCACGCAAACGCAATGATCCATAGTAGCTTCTACTATAATTACGATAACTGTGCATTCCCGTTCCCACCGCTTCTGCCAATGGCGTATCTTCAATCAAAGTGGCTGCTGTCCAGCCTTTTTCTAAAGCTAAAGCGTACAAAAATGGTTTAAGCGTTGAACCGGGTTGACGCGGTGTTGTTACGGCATCAATTTGACTCCCTGGAATCTCAGGCGAAGGTTTACCTGCATTTGCCCAAGCTAATACTTCATTTGTGTGATGCTCTACTACCAGCACAGCTCCATTATTGACCTTTTTACTCCGCAAATCTTGCATTCGCTGATCAAGTATTTTTTGCACAGGGCGTTGGATGCCCGCATCAAGCGTTGTATGCAAACGTCCCAAAGTTTGCGTCAATTTAATGGACTGTGATGTATAAATATAATTGACAAAATGTGTCGCTTGTAGCGGTAAATTAGAATCGTGCAAATATAGCCGTGTTGTTAAAAGGTTCTGATAATCGGCTTCATTGATTATGCCTAATTCTAATAAACGCTTGGTAAGACGGGCAATGGGTGCTTCAATTTTTGTGCTACCTTGGCGTAAATCTAAACGGCTTGGTGCACGCACTAATACTGATAATGCCATCATTTCTTTGATATTTAAGGTATCTAAATCACGATCAAAATAGTGACGTGCTGCTTGTACTACACCTCGTAGTTGTTTGGCATAAGGGACTTGATTGAGATAAAACTCTAAAATTTCTGCTTTGGAAAAATGTTCTTCTAGTCGTGTTGCTTCAAAACCTTCTAACCAACGTGACCAAAAAGTTCTTGGACGCGGATGTAACATACGTACTGTTTGCTCACTCATCGTACTTGCACCACGTACCACCCGTAACGCCATGATATTTTGGAACATGGCATGCCACCGTGCTTGCCAATCGGGGCCATTATGATCAAAAAAACGCTTGTCTTCTGCTATGATAAAAATCTGTTGTAAGGTTATTGGAATTTCATGCAGTGGTACATAATCGTGGATATTCCAATCATTTTGATAAGTAATGGTGAGTGGTGTTTTGTGGCGGTCTAAAACTTGTACTTTACGTACTACAGAATCATCAAAAGATAAACTATCAGGTGGTGGTGCTAAATCCGTAACCGTTTTCAAAAACAGAAGACTACTGGCTAAAAAAAGAGTAATGAGCGTTATCCATAAGAATTTACGCAGATATGATTTAAAATTTTTGCTTAACATAGGTATACTGTCTTTTAGGCGATTTTCTAATACAATTCTCCCAAAATAAATTTTGGACTCCAACACCCAGCTAAAGGAGTCCAAAATTTATTTTGGACGAATCACCCCCTTTTAAAAAGGTCTTAAATCCAAAAACTTGAACGTTTAGAGTATAAAAAACTTTAAAAAAAAGTTATTCAGGGATTTCCAATGGTAAATAAAACCAAAACGTACTTCCCTTATCTAAAATACTGTTTACCCCTATTTGTCCTCCCATATTTTCGATGAACATTTTAGCAACGGCTAATCCCATACCTATTCCATCATAAAGCCGTGTTGAGGAACCATCTACTTGAGAAAAAATATCAAACAAGCATGTTTGTTTATCGGCGGCAATACCTATTCCTGTATCGCTTACTTCAAATTGAACCCATTGTTTTTCATCACGACATTCTTCAAGAGGTTGCACACGTATCATAATTTTACCTTTTTCGGTAAATTTAATGGCATTGTCTACCAATTTACTTAATACTTTTTCTATTCCTTCCTGATTACCGCAAAGAGGTTTATACAACTGTGGTCCAATATCTGTGTCGATTTGTATATCTTTCGCTTGTATATCTTCAGATAATTTTTTTAAAACATTATCTACAATTTCATGGACTTGGACATCACGAATGACTTTTTGGAGTTCTCCTTTGAATTGCTGGGCGAAATTGAGCATATTGGTAAGAATATCCATCAATTGCTTACCGCCTTTCATGACGGCCTCAGCATAATCTTGTTGTTCTTCCGTCAATTCAGTATCTTCTATCAACATTTCAGTCATTCCTAGAACAATATTCATAGGAGTTAGAAATTCATGACTGACGTTGCGTAGAAATTCTGTTTTTATGATTGAAGCTTGTTGCGCTTTGTCATAAGAGAGTTGTAAAGCTTCAAACAAAAGTTGAATCCTTTCGGTTTGTGTGGCAACTTCACGCTCTAGGTTATAGCGTAAATGTGCCAGTTCAACATGAGTTTGTACTCGTGCCAATAACTCCTCTTTTTGGAAGGGTTTACTGATGTAATCTATGCCGCCAGCCTGTAAAGCACGCACTTTATTATTAGTATCCCCCAAAGCTGATAAAAACAGAATAGGAATTTTTGCCAAAGTGGCATCCTGTTTCAAATGCCGACAGGTATCATACCCATCCCAACCAGACATAATAACATCTAACAAAATAATGTCTGGGGGTGATTTTTTAGCCAGTTCAAAACCGCGTTCACCACTATTGGCTAAAACAACTTCAAAATCGTGTCTTTCCAACACGCTGTACAAAAGAGTCAAATTCACTGGACTATCATCAATGATTAGTACTACAGGTTTATTTTTCATAAAAAAGACTATTTCGCCTCCACTTTGTATTTTTGTAAACGATAACGTAAGGCACCAAAACCAATACCTAATAATTGAGCTGCTTTAGTTTTATTGCCTCTCGTTTGTTCCAAAGCACTTAGAATGGTCTCTTTTTCTACATCATCAAGTAACGGGTCAAGTGGTGCATTTGCTTCATATTCAAAGATAGGCTCATTATCTCGCTTTGGCAATTGTAAATCTTCAGGCTTAATAATATTGTTTTCACAAAGCGTTATAGCACGTTCCAGAATATTTTCTAATTCCCGTACATTACCTGGGAAAACATATTCTTTTAAGGCATTCATTGCTTTGTCTGACACAGCAAGTTGAGAATCATTTGTTTCTTCTGTGTTTGAAATAAGGCGTTTTAAGATGTGGTTTATAAGATCGGGAATATCATCAGTACGTTCACGCAAGGGAGGTATGCTGAGTTCAATCACATTAATCCGATAAAATAAATCTTGCCTAAATTTACCTTGTTTAACCAGTCTTGCTAAATCACGATGCGTGGCACTTAGAATACGGATATCAACAGGTACTTCTTTTCTGGCACCAATCGGACGCACTTGCTTTTCTTGAATAGCACGTAGTAGCTTGACTTGCATTGCTAAGGGCAAATCTGCAACCTCATCAAGAAATAATGTTCCTCCCTCTGCTGCTTGAAATAAGCCTAATTTATCAATATTTGCCCCAGTAAAACTCCCTTTTTTATGTCCAAAAAATTCACCTTCCATAAGTTCTGCGGGAATAGCACCACAATTGACAGGAATAAAGGGACTTTTAGCACGCGCTCCTAAGGCATGAATCAAATGTGCTACAACTTCTTTACCAGTACCAGATTCACCTTTAATATAAATTGGGGCTTCGCTACGTGCCAATTTTTCGATTTTGGTTTGGACGATTTGCATGGCCTCTGATTGGCCAATTAAATTGGAGAGCAATTTTTCATGCTGTTTGACTGGTTGGTGAGTTTTTTTAGTATCTGAAAAGAGAGGTTTAGAGTCATGGTGATTTTGTTTTGGTAATTGTAAAGCAGTTTTAACCAAGGTACGTAATTGATTAATTTTAACAGGTTTTGCAATAAAATCAAATGCACCCATTTTTAATGCTTGTACTGCTGATTCGACATTTCCATGCGCTGTAATGACTGCTACAGGCGTTTGAGGATATTTTTGTCCTATAATCTCGACAAGGTCAAGTCCATTACCATCAGGCAAGCACATATCCGTCAAACACACGTCAAATGCTTGTGATTGCAAATATTCTTGAGCTTGCGTGAAGGTTTCAGCAGTACAGCAATCAATATTTTCTGATTTTAATGCTCTTACTGATAGTTTAAGAATATCAGGTTCATCATCTATAATTAAGCAAAGTGGTTTTGACATATTCAGTTATTCGTTATTTTAATTATCAACTGATGTTATGCACTGTGTTTCTAAATGAATTAAATTCACGAGCTGAAACATAAAGTTATTCATGTTTTATACCCTTGGGATTCGTATTAATCTATCCGGTGGATTACATAAGAATAGCCACAGAAAGAAATTGCTGAAATTTAGAAATATCTTGCGTAACATCAGTTATCAATTAATTCTACTTTGTCAGACTCAATTTAAAAGGAAGGATAGGAACGTAAATGAGTTGTCGAAGTTATTTTATGCATGTTCCTAAATTTCTGAACTAAAATAAATACGAAAACAACAACCTGCACTTGTATTTGAAAACAGATGTAAGGTTGCTTGGTTTGCTGCACAAATTTCTCTTGATAAATATAATCCTAATCCCGTTCCTTGGGATTCAGTTGTAAAAAAGGGTTCAAATACTTGTGCTTTGATTTTCTCTGTCATACCATGACCATGATCACGCACATCAAGATAAGGACGACCTAATTCTTCACTGATCCCAATAGTTAATTGAAGTAGAGGGCTGCCTTGACTGTAACGCAATCCATTTTCACATAAATTACCGATGACTTGATATAGCTGATCGGGATCAAAACACACCATCAATGGTGGGGGATTGATTGGTAAAATAACATCCTCCGTCATCGAATCGGGTTGGGTTATAAGTTCATCGACCAAAGCTTGATTGGAATCAACGTATACCATCAAAGAGGGGTGATTGGCACATAAAACAACATCCACTGTTGTTAAATTATGTTGGATTATAAATTCCTCAATGTAAGATTGTAACCAGATATGTAAATCAAAACACTCACTTTTTGCTTGATCATGACGACTCAGTTGTCGAACATTTTCAATAATCGTATTGATGCGTTGTGAGTGTTTGATGATAGTTTCTGTTAATTCGGTATCTTCTTGAGAAATGTCTGGGGATTCAATTAATAATTCTCCGGCATTTAAGATAATTCCCAATGGATTGCGTATTTCATGGGCAATACTAACCGTTAAACGACCTAATGAAGCCAATTTCAATTGCTGGGCACGTTGAGTCATCAAAGTCGCATCTTCAAGCATAATTAAGACATTGACAGTTCCTCCCCGATCCAATTTCGTAAAGGTTGCAATGACATCGACTTCCCCCTTTGTTGGGCGAAACAATGGTGATTTCGTTAAATTATTTTTTTTCCAATTCGTCAATCGTTCAGCTAATTTAGGGGCAATTGAATTCAATGTTCGCCCATTTGGTTGTTCATTTAACCCTAATAAACGTCGTGCAGATTCATTAAACAAACGAATTCGGCCCACAATATCAATAACCATAATGCCTGTTTCAATATGTTGCACGATTTGTGCGTTGAGTTGGGCTAAATATTGTACATGTAAACCGCGTTGTTTAGCGAGAGCTTCACTAGTTCGGACTCGCCGTGCAAGTGTATGTGCTAGAAATGCAGTGGTAAAAAATGTGATGCCTAGCATACCAGCGTGGGAATAACTGGTATATGGGAACCAGTGAAGAAGATCTGATAAGGTGACATGAACTAATACACATAAACTGGCAACAGCCGCAAAGAAAAAGGCTGTTCTCCCTTCAGTCAGTAAACTACCGCCTGCAATAACTACCACCAATAACATTCCTAAACCGCTACTAACGCCACCACTTGCATACATTAAGACGGTAATGGCAAAAATGTCCAATAATATTTGCCCAATGACTTGAACATTAAAAGGTGGCCACTGACGTGCAATCGTGAAAAAGCAGAAAATAGCAAAACCTGAATAAAGCCAACTTGTTATCAGAAATAAGTCTTTATTAAATTGGCCTAAAAAAGAGGGAGAAACCTCGGCAACAAAAGTCCCTGCAAACACCGTTGCTACTGTAAAGCGATACAGATTAAACAGAGAAAGCGGCTTCCAGTCAGGTGCTGTCGTGTCTGAATCTATTTGAATAGCTGTAGGGATAATGTCAGTGCGTTCAAGCATATTGTTCTTTAATTTGGGTTGTTCATTTTTTAGTATAATTTAGTTTGATAACATTTGGAGTTCAAAGCAACGCTTTGTTAGAAGTACAATGCTTTACTTTAAACTTTGCTCTATTCTAAAAAAGTTTACGGAGGCCATTTTTCACTGGATTGTGTTATTGATCCACATTTTTATGTGCCTCACAACAATAATGTATTTTACCTTCTTTACTCGCCTCTTCTTCAGGAAGATATAACCCACAATAATGACATTGCACCATTGCACTTTCTTGCTGTTTTTTTGAGGGTGATGAGAGTGCTGCCTCTTTCTCTTTTTTTTGCTGGCGTTGTAGGGTATTTTGATACCATATTTTGGTAAACCGCCATAGTATCCAACCCGCTAAAATAAGTAGAATAATACGTAGAATACTCATAAAAAATATTCAAAAATAACTTTTTTTAAGACGAAGGGAAAAAGTGGGTAAAGTGCAAATCCCACTCATTGGTGTTTTTTAAACTAGGGAACTCCTACTGTCAGTAAACACCAACTCAGGAGATTTTAAGGTGATCAGAAAACTTCCATTTTACGGCACTAGCAATTCACCTTTGTTATGTCCTATTTCCGATTCTTTATTCTCTATCTCCTTTTTCTTATTTCGATGGTGTGCAAGTTTATCCAAAACGCCATTCACATATTTGTGACTTTTATCTGCGCCAAATTTTTTTGCTAATTCCACAGCTTCGTTAATGACAACCTTAAAAGGTACCTTTGGACAATTTTTTAATTCATAGCAACCTATCCGTAAAATTGCAAGTTCAATTGGATCAAGTTGGGTTGTATTACGATCCAAAAAAGGAGCAAACATTGTATCCAATTCATTGATCTGTGGGGGAATACCATGTAATAACAATTTAAAGTAAGAAACATCAGCTTTTTGCATATCCTGTTCCTCTAAAAACTGTGATTCAATTAATTGAGTATCTAGTGCTGTTAATTGCCATTGATATAAGGCTTGTAATACTCGTTGACGTGCTGCGGAGCGAGCTTGGGAAAATGTTGGTTTTGCTTGCATTATTTATAAAATGGTTAATTGGTAAATGGTAATTTTTAAAAATATCATAAATTTATGCGATGCTCAATTTTAAACTATAATCTATAGCTTTTTAGATAAATATTTTGGCCTCAAAACCGCTAAGTTTTTAAAATCTAGTAAGTCTGAAAACAATAGCATATTCACTACAAGTACTTTCGCCAAAATTTTTAGGGATAAAATCCCTAAGGATTCAGGATTTAATAACATACGAAACTAAACCTGACAGGTTTTAAAAACCTGTCAGGTTTGAGCATTCCAGTTTTGGGGATTATAAAATCCCTAACCTCCTTTTGTTAAAGACTATTGATAAATACCTGTTTATTTTGGCGAAAGTATTTACAAGCCAATTTGAAATTAGTTTTCGAGTTCTTGCATCGCATTAAATCTATATAAAAATTAAAAAAAATTATGGATTTTTATTATCATTATGAACATAGTCAACAATTTCTAATCCAAAACCCGACAAAGCATGCATTTTTTTAGGAGCACTGAGTACCCGCATTTTGCGTACTCCCAAATCTGATAAAATTTGTGCTCCCAAACCATGAGTGCGTAAATCATGTGTTGGAGGAGGGGTGGGTAAATCTTCACCTTGTTCTCGACGACAACAATATTGAATTCTATTAACCAGTGTATTAGGTTCTTCCTGTGAATTTAATATTATCACAACGCCACTTTGTGCCGAGGCTACTCGTTTTAAAGCATCACGCAAAGGCCATCCACACTCCTCGCGTGTACTGGCTGTTAAATCACATAACATATTATGAATATGCACCCGCACTAAAGTGGGTTCATCTGATTGTATCTGACCTTTTACCAAAGCAAAATGTAATGTATTATCAATACCATCTTGATAGGCCATTAGTTGAAACTCACCAAATTCAGTGGGCCAACGACAATTTGTCATTAGCGAAACCGTTTTTTCATGCTCTACCCGAAACCGAATTAAATCAGCAACTGTTCCAATTTTCACGCTATGTTGCTTGGCAAATTTTTCTAAATCTGGGCGACGGGCCATTGTGCCATCTTCATTAAGAATTTCTACAATCACCGCAGCAGGTTCTAATCCTGCTAAACGCGCTAAATCACAACCTGCTTCAGTATGTCCTGCACGTCTCAATACCCCTCCTGGTTGTGCCATTAAGGGAAAAATATGTCCAGGTTGCACCAAATCAGAAGGTTTTGCCTCTGGTGCAACCGCGGTACGAATTGTCACCGCTCTATCAGTGGCTGAAATGCCCGTTGTTACACCCTTAGCTGCTTCAATAGACACCGTAAAATTAGTACCATGCGCGGCATTATTTTCATTAACCATCAATGGTAATTGTAATTGTTGACAACGCTCATCAGTCAAAGTCAAACAAATTAAACCACGCCCAAAACGTGCCATGAAATTAATATCTTCTGCCCGTGTTTTTATGGCCGCCATGATTAAATCGCCTTCATTTTCACGATCTTCATCATCCATGAGAATGACCATTTTTCCTTGCCGAAAATCCGTGATAATTTCTTCTATATTATTCAAAGACATATTAAAAATTAAAAATAAAATTACAAAATGAAAGTATTAAAATGTGACATAAATAATCAGAACATTTCTTTCTATAGACGTTATCATCAGCAAAACACAAAACCTAGGAAATACGGTACTTTAGATTCTGATGCTTTTGCTGCTTTAAAGTATGGAACGGAACGCGCCATTTTCAGAAAAATAATTTATCGTTCAAACCTGCCAGGTTTTGGAAACCTGGCAGGTTTTGTGAAGTCATTTACCTGAAAAACTATAAATAATTTACCACTATCTTTATATAGTTAGGATAGAAATAGTCATAAAATAACTTTCCGTTTTATAAATTTCAAAAACCATCCCAATTCCTCATTCATAATTTGGTGCATTCTCTCGCCTTTTTAAGGAAAAGTAGGGGAGGTTAGTCGTCAGTTATTTTGTATTCATTACCTTATTTATTTCAGAAATTTTGTAGACTTAATTCTATAAAAATCTAGTCAACAAATTTTGAGTGGAATTAAATTTTTTAAATAACAATAAGTTAGTTATTGCGCAAAAATTATTCCGATTATTATTAGTGAGATAAATACTTGTCCAGAAAAATTCTGTAATAAGAATATACTCCTTTACTTTTTTGATTTACTATTCGCTATTACTTATTTGCAAAAACAGTGAAGTATATCACACATTACAGAATATCAAGAAGAGCATCCTATTGGAAATATGGGATATCAAAATCTCAACTCAAGCGTTATTTTGATAAGAAATTACTCATCCTACGTATTTTTAGCAACTTTGCATGAAATAAAATTTGATTGTGATAAAATAAAACTAATTATCAATAGTCAATTATTAATATTACTTATTTATTTCATTGAATAATCCTAATGTTTTATGCGAACTCCTAATTATTAAAACAAAATAAAATATGTTAATCCATGAAACACGAATATAACAAAAACGGATTTTATCTAATTGAGAAAGCACTGAATGAAAGTGAAGTGAAATCACTTATTGATAAATTGCGTGTGTTTGAAGAAAACAGCAATAACTACGGTGTTAGAGATTTAATGAACAAAGTCCCTTATATCCGTCATCTGGCATTATCTTCCCCATTGTTACCAATTGCAAAAGAGGTACTTGGTGATTTTGCTAAACCTGTTAGAACTATATTCTTTGATAAAGTGCCTGATGCAAATTGGAATGTGCCATGGCATCAAGATACTTCAATAGCCGTCAAGGAAAAAGTTGATATTGTTGGTTTTGAGCCTTGGACTGAAAAACAAGGGATTGTACATGTTGAGCCGCCAGAAGAATTTTTGGCGAGTATATTAACACTTAGAGTTCATCTTGATGTTACTAATAGTGAAAATGGTGTTTTAAGGGTTATCCCAGGAACTCATAAAAATGGAAGAATAAAATCAAAAGCATTAATGAATATTGTTAAAAACTCAAAATCGTTAGAATGCAAAGCGGAGCCTGGTGACATTTTACTGATGTGTCCATTGTTGTTTCATTCATCCAGAAAGGCATTGAAACCAAAGCATCGGCGAGTAATACATATTGAATATTCAGCATTGGAACTCCCAAAACCATTAAAATGGTACGAATTTTTTTGAACAAGATTAAGGGATTAAGGCGATTGCGTGAAAATAAAATACCTGTCATGCTAGTAGTGGGTACTGGTTCAGTTCAATGACAATAAAATGCGTTGATATGTCGATATAATCAATTATATCAACCACTTGAGTCAAAAAACCGTTGTTTTTATAACTTATTGATATTTAAGCTATTTACATCAAACTGAACCAGTGCCATCGATACTGACAAATGAAATAAAAAAAGAGCGGGATTTTTTGGGGAAAAGGGCATCAAGTAAAAATCCAGACAACTTTTTTTTTGTTAGAACATGACAACAAATAAAGAGGTGGTGGATTTTGGAAAAGTAGGTAACTGGTTTCTTTTGCTCTAAAGTGTTATGGTTTTTTCGGTCAGGCACTAGATAAACTAACACTTTTATTAGTCGGTATTGTCTGGTATTTGGGGACGATATCCATTACGCAAGAGGCTATTGATTGTAATCATGATTTTAGACTTTACAACCGCCTATTGTACAAATTTTTTCCTGATTATAACGAATTTTAGGGACACCCCCCTAACCCCCCGTACACAGGGGGAAGTCCCAAAATAGAAAAATTAAAGCAAAGTGTCGAATGATGTTTGGTTCCACCCGTGTACGGGGGGTTAGGGGGGTATGGTGTCCCCAAAATCTGTTACAATCAGACTTTTTCTAATGACATTCAATTCGTTTTGTCTCGTCTCTTGTTCTTGGATTTTAAGCAGATATTCGTTTGGTGTGCCAAAGCCTTTTTTTCCTAAGACTAAGGTAACACCTGCCCATTCTTTAGAAAATTCATAAGCTGACATCCGTAAGTTACCACGTTCTGGATCAGCAATAAACACTCGATCATTTTTGGCTCCACGTAAAATAGCAAAATGTTTATATTCTCGTGTATCCAAATAGACTAATACTGGTCCTCGCAATTTAGGTAAAGCAGAAAATTTAAGCTTAACGCCAACTGCTTGATATCCACGTCGTTCAGCGAACTGTTTTAAATCAAGCAAAGAAAAACCCTCTTCTCTACGTTGCTTCATTGCTTTTTTGTCAAGATGGTTTGTAATATCTTCAAGTACTTCCTTTTCAACGATATCTTCTTGAAAATAATAGCGCATTAAAGTAGCTAATGCCGCAGCCCCGCAAGAATAATCAAGTTTTTGCATGACAATATTTTGTTCACGAAGTTCTTTCCATGTTTTGAGTGGTTTTGCAAATCGTACTTCACCGCTTTTTAAAATTATCGGATGTGGTGTCGAAATATTATTAGCACAACCACCTGCTAACAAGATAAAGCTGGATAATAGACTGAATAATGAATACTTCATGTTTGGTGTTTTAAAAAAGTGGTGAACGGTTGGAGTCCAAACCTTCAGGTTTGGGCATTCCAAAGCTAAAGCTTTGGACTCCATATTACCATTTTCTCGCCATTTTTAATCCTGCATCGAAAGAAGGAATTTAGGAGTGTGTTAAATACTGAAACATAACAGGTATTTTCTTTAAGTTCCCCACTTTAAAAAAGGGCAAGGGGGATTCTGAAAATTTATACTTCAGTACTTAAACATTAAAACCGATGAATATAAGAAAGTTCAAGCATGGCATCAATGGCATCGTCATTTAGTCCAAAAGAAAGTGCCGGTTGAATATAATTATTTTTGCTAAAAAAATAGGCGACATCAGTACGCCATGTCATTGGCTCCCGCGCAGAACCTCGTACTTTTACACCATCGCGTTTTGTGTCAAGTTGGTAATACGTTAAAAATTGACTGGTTAAAGTTATTTGATAATTAACATTGAACGCTACACCGAATCTGTAACCTAGACTATCCCCTGGGGCTATTTTTACTCCATCAAATGTGTTTGCAAATGTATAGGTATATTCAGGGCCTCCAAATAATGCGATAGGATCATAAGTTTTTACCAATGTCAAACTTGTTGTGATGTCCCAATGCCCACTGCCCAATGATACTGCTTCTAAATTAGTCAAGTTGGGTTCATCACCAGTTGGAACTGTCATATTGAGCGAGCCTACAATTTCCGGCCATTGTTTATCCTCCTCAAGAAGAAGATAACTTAAACCTACAGACATATCTCCAATACCAAAATTACTGTTTTTGTCAAAATTTTCAAGAGAAAGCGATTCTTGCTCAGCCCAAGTAATGGGTAATCTCACAACACCATTTAATTTATCAGTAAGCCCAGTGTACAAACCTAAAGAAAACATAAATTCTCGGTAACGTTGATCAACAAGTTGATCGTGAGTATAAGCAAAAGAAACTTCTAATTCTTTTTCATCTTTGTTAAGTAACACCACGTTCATTCGCGGTAAAAGGTAATGTGATTTATCTTTTTCTTGACCTATTGTTTCAGGCTTTTTTTCAGTTTCGTCATCGGGAGTAGATTTTGTATCTTTGATACCACTCCCTTGCACTTCTAGTAGTTGAGTTTCCTCAGTTGAAAACAAATCTTCTCTTATCTTCATCTGTGAAAAAGGAAAATAACGATTGACATTATCTAGTCCCATCTTTCCCTTCTTTTCCTTCAATGTGCTGGAGGAAATTTCTTCATCTAAATCCGCTATTTCTGCTATTTCTTCTAATTGTAAGGTTAATGTACCAAGCCGTTGAGAATGTAAAAAAAGCTTACCCCTTTGATTTGGAACAAGAGTACCAATTAATTGCTCACCAGAATTAAGCTTAACAATAACAGGATGGGAAATATGGAATTGTAAGATTTGCTGACGATTAATATGCAACGTAGCTTGGTAGGGCGTTACAAAAGTACAAAGTGAGGGGGATAAGTTGACAAATTGACCACTGATACGATCACCATTTTTGAGGTGAATCTCATCGGCAAGTGTATGAAGAGAAAAAAACAATAGAAAAACGATTAAGATTTTAGTAAAAACCATTTTGTAATTAATTAATTTCATTATCTTTAAAATTTATTAAAAATATCGTAACTACTCAGTCTCATAATGAATGTTAATGCTTTTTTATAAGGAGTGACGTTGGAGCGTCACGAAATGCGTTCAAACGCTGGAGCGTTGGAACGAGAGGCTGAGTAGTTCAAAATATCAAACAATAAAAAAAAGAGCAACCTGTTAGTTACTCCAGATTGCTCTCTTTAAATTTGTATCGCATGACTTTTCATTAAAAACCACCTCTGTTTACATCACAAATAGCTAACTTGTTATGAGTAACTTAAGGTAGTTAATGGGTAAGTCTTCAAATCCTAAAACTAAGGATTTTTTCGATAATATAATGCTTACTTTTTTTTACTTATCTACCTCTTGATTTGCTCGATCTTTTGCAACATCCTCTACTACGAGGACATCTTTGACCAATAGTCTCTCCCATTTCATAGGAACTCATGGGAAGAATTTCTACATCAGTCATTTCAGATAAAATACCAGGCATTTCTTGCCCTTCTTGCCACATAACCTCTAACTGAGTATTGGTGGTAGCTGGAGTAATAGCAACGGTTTCTTCAACTGTCGCTTGAACAGAACCCAAGCTCATAACCAATGTTGTGCTTATTAAAGCACTTAACATTTTCGTTTTCATGGTAAATCTCCTTGTCTAAAATCTTGTTCTTCAATGAATTTCGGTTCAAACTTTAAAATCTCTCGTTCTGTAAAATCTCTCGTACTGTATTTGGTAAAACAGTGTTTTGTTTGTCTCAACTAGCTAACCTACCCTAAACCTATAAATACTTTTTTTAATTACCTAACTTTTTTAACTAATAAAATTAAAAACCTTTACATTTAATCCTCGCCACAATATTATATATAAAAAATAAATCAAATCCAAATAAATTTTTTAAATAAAGCTTCTTCTACCACTACCAAATATTTTATATTTTTTTGCAAGAAATATGCCTTTATCACAATCTGTCGTTTTTTATATTTATTAGTATTTTTAATGCTCACATAAGTGGCGATTTGCAATGCAAAATTACATTTTGGGATATTATCTCTAATAACTTATTGAATTTAATAAATATTAAATTTATTTTATAGATAACTTATATAAAAATGTAATTTAAAGTTATCTTTAAAATATCAATAAATTAAAGAAGATACAACAGTTTTGCTCCATTAATTTTTCTTTGCAAAATAAGAATTTGCACTTTTGTCATTTTGAGCGAAGCGAGAAATTGAGATTGGAAAAAATAGAACCTCTTCCATACGCATCAAGGTAAAGTTTTTGCGTATAGCAATCCCGTTAATTTATTGGCATGGTTCAATCAAATGATGTTGGAGTCCAAACCTTCAGGTTTGGGAGTTCCAAAGCTAAAGCTTTGGACTCCAATTGTTACTTTTGTTTGAACTATGGAGTCCAAACCTTCAGGTTTGGGAGTTAAAGTGGATAACCCTTATTTGGCACATACCACTTTTATTACTCCGATTCCAGTTGGTTGATAACTTTTATCAAAACGGGGTATGGAAGTCATCGTGTTTGTCTGCTTTTCAAAACTTTTTGATACTAAACGGTTTGTCTTCCAATCATAAGGTGAAGGGGGACTACCAGCAAAGGGAGTTACCACAAAATGATTAACTTGTTCTAATGCACGTGTTTGTCCACAAGAAGGCTTAAGTAAATTACTGGCATCAAAAAAAGCGGCAGATAAGATAACAAGTGCTGCTTCTACATTGACATCCGGTGAATCAATATCCACAACACCATCAACGCCCAACTGTGAAGAAGCATCTATAGGGCTTTCAGAAAATGCGTAAATTCCTGTTGTTGTGATGTTAATATTTCCCCCCTTACCACCAACAGCCCTAGCAATAATTTGACTGCCATCTAATACCATAAATTCAGGTTTAAGAGTAATATTACCACCATCACCCTTTTCAGCTTGGACGCTCGTAGTAATGCGACTACCAATAAGATACAAATAACCGGGGGAACTAATACGTATATCACCACCATCAGCGCGTTCAGCCGCGGTTTCTATCACACTGTTTTGCATTTCCAATTTTTCCCCCACAGTCAATACCACATTTCCCGCGTTACCTTGTTCAGTACTGTAAGCAGTGATTAACCCATTATCGCTTAAGCGGATATAACGTGCTTGTATTTTTACATCGCCTCCTAAATTAGAACCATCGCTAGAAACAGCGATTTCAGCACCCTCTGCTATCAACAAACCATCTGTTTCTAAGATAATCTCACCCGCTTTCCCTAAATTGTCAAATCCCTCAGCATTGGCAAAAATACCACTGGGAAAACCCTCTCTATCCGTACCAGAAAGTTCAACATTTTCTCTCACTTTGACATGTATTTTGCCCCCATCGCCAGGCCCGAAGGTAGCAGCACCGATTTGTCCACCATTAATGATAGACAAACGTTTCGCTTCTATTGTAATCATGCCACCGTTTCCCGCATTTTCAGCAACACCTTCGGCATTTGATTTAATAGAACTTTCGTTAAGAGTTGCTAAACCATTTATACGAAGGGTTATACTACCTCCTTTACCAGTTCCCCAAGTTGTAGTACCTATTTCTGCGCCATCCGTGATACTTAGTTCTTTTGCTTCCAATGTAATTGTACCAGCATCTCCACCTTCTATATTATCTTCACTGCTTGCCTCCGAAGATGAGAAAATACCACTTGGAAAATCTTCGCCATATCCTCCAGACACAATTACGCCTTCAGCTACCTTAATATCTACATTGCCTCCTTTGCCAGAGCCAAAAGTACTTGCAGCTACTTGAGTGCCATTCAAAATAATCAACTGACCTGCTTTCACTCGAATGACAACATTACCTCCTTTACCTATCCCAAAAGTAGCATCAAATATCCATGCTTCATCCAGTATCATTTTCCCTGCATTAACTTCAATAGTGACATTACCACCTTGTCCAGACCCAACAGTCTCAGAAGCTATTCCAGCACCATCCATTAGTTTTAATTCACCTACTTCTAATACAATATTACCCGCATTGCCTGCATTATCATCTTCACTTTTTGAGTATGCAAATAGTCCACTGGATTCATCTTCACTGTTAACACCGCTAAACTCAGCAGTGCCGACTACGTTAATTTTGATTTCACCGCCTTTTCCAGAGCTAAAAGTATGAGCGGTAAAACGTCCGCCTTCCGTAGCGATTAACTCATTGGTTTGTACATTAATACCCTTACCATCCATCGTGCCATAGGTACTCGCTTCTACTAAAGTGTTGTGTAATTCAAATCGTCCACCGCGAATATAAATCTCACCACCACCTTCACCACTGGTACTCACATAAGAATTATGTATTGCAATATCACCACCAAGTGGTTTTGCCGCCGGCAAATCTTCATAACGTGGGATAACATCACCAATACTGGCAACACTGGCAAAATTGAGACGACCAAACGGCGCGGTTATCTCAGCTTGACTAATCTTTATACCACCACTGATAATAGATAATGTTTTTTCAGCAGGGACAGAAATTTGACTCCCCTCAATAGACAATGGCGCGGGTGAATGGGTAAGAAATCCAAAGGCTTCTGGAGATGCGACAGTCAACAGAGCGTTATTGGGCAGACGGGCATTAAATTCGCTGCCATCTTGAAAACGCAATGTGTCTGCTGTACTGGCATGAAAAGAGCCTTGTACATCTAAAGCGGCATTTGGCCCAAACATAATGCCATAAGGATTAAGAAAATAGACATCCGCATTGGGAATAGTAGAACTGAGTAAACCATCAATATGTGAGGGATTGCCTCCTGTTACGCGGCTGATAATGTTACTAACACTATTTGGCCCCGAAAACGTGGCACTTTCATTAGTATTAATATTGAATGTTTCAAAACTATGAAACAAGTTACCACCGTGTTGTTGTCCCAATTCTGCACCAATCGCGTAATTTGGCCCATTTAAGGTACCATGAGTACCTAATGTGCCATCAGTCATAATTTGTGCATGGAGTGGAATACATAAAATAGCAAAAAATGAGATAAGAAAATTCTTTGACATGGTATTTCTCTTTTATTTGAGTGATAAACAAACTTCACTTTGTCTTTTTTAAAGGAATATCCAAAAAAACTTATATTCTTGATAAAGTCGATTAGAAACCAAGTTTTCTGGCATAAACTTAGTTTTTTTATTGAGTATATTATTTTTTGGATATTTTTGAAATAGAAATTTGTTTTAGTCAATAATAGATATCTAAAAATTCTTACCACCGATCAGTTTTTTTAACTCATTGAATGTTAAATACAACGGATTAACGCGATGCTCAACTTTTTAAGTCATTGAATTATAATAAATCATGCTATCAAAATAACGATATCGCCTTGAATCTGACTACAATAAATCAATGGGTTATAGACATTCTTAGATTTCCATTATT
>JAUCGK010000308.1 GCA_030378085.1 Candidatus Parabeggiatoa sp. HSG14 | reverse complement strand
CTACTATTTTACTTTAAATTTTATTTCATGCCTCACATGGAGTACTTTGCAATTTTCCCATTATTGAGGTTGGGGAGAGAAAATAAGCATGAAAATGAATCTGACAAAGTAAAATTAATGACCAATTATGCAAGATTTCACAGATTGCTAATTATGTGGCAAAAACGAGCCTTTCAAATATCATTTCTCCTTTGTAGTGTGAGTTTCTTAGTTGTTTTGTTTTTGATATTCGATTACAAGCAAGGTAAAAATCAAAGTGAGCAAACGGCTAAAAATCGGGCAAAGCAAGAAGTGCTTATTGCTGTACAGCAAATAGATAGCGTGTTGGAGCAACTTTCATCTATTGCTCACGCCATCGCCAATGATTTGAATACTGGAAAATTGCAACGGACACAGATTGTGGATAGACTCCACAAAGCAATGAAAATAACACCTCATTTAGCGGGGATTGGGGTTGCGTATATTCCGTATGTCAATGATCCACAAATTCGGCGGCAGTCTCCTTATTATGTGAAGAGGAACGAGTCGCAAAAAAAACAGACACAAGATTTACTTCAAGTTGTTACTATTCCCTGTTCTTATAATGATCCAGCTACTCAACACCAAATTTCCAAATGTGTTGTTTTTGTTGATTATTCCTTAAAAAATATCAAGGCATTGATAACTAAGCTTGATATTGGCAACACGGGTTATGGATTTATCTTGTCTAAACAAGGCACTTTTATAGCACATCCTATTGCAGAATATGTGAAAAATCAAAAGACCATTTTTGACATTGCTGAACTGACAAACAACAAAATACTTAAGCAAGTCGGTGAACAAGCTATCAAAGGTGAAAGTGGTGTTATAGAATATATAGATGGCGTAACAGAACAATCTACTTGGATACTTCATCAATTGATTCCAGCAACAGATTGGATGATGGGTACTGTTATTGCTAAAAATGAGATGTTAGGAAATATTACTCATTTTGAGCAGAAAAAAATAGAGATAAGTTTGTTGCTTATTGTTTTTATTATATTTTTTGTAACCCTCTTATTTCTGGCTCGTAAAAGAGAAACGCATCTTCTTTGGAAAGCAACGTTATCAGCTTCTTTGTTATTATTAATAGGTATAGGTGTTGTTTTGTATCTTGCACAAACAGCAACTTTCCGCGATCAAACTGACAGTACAATTATTAGAGATAAAACCGGTTTACACAAATTTTTATCTACTCACCAACAAAGGCTCTCTTCTAAAGAATCACCTATCTATATTCCTTTTGGGATTTCTCTTGATTCAATCGTGTTTTTCGATGAAAATAATGTCACTTTAACAGGTGATATTTGGCAAAAATATAATGATACTATTCATCAAGATATATCTCAGGGATTTATCTTTCCAGAAGCCAAATCAAGTAAAATTGTTGAAATTTATCGCCATAAAGAAAATCACATAGAAGTAATAAAATGGCATTTTGAATACACTTTGCACCAACAATTTGATTATTCAAAATATCCTTTTGATAGCAGAACAATTAATTTATCGTTCTATCATAAAGATTTTGACAAAAATGTAAATTTGATACCTGATAAACTAGTAAGCCCAAGTACCTTGCCAGCTATAAAACCTGCTCTTGTCTTACCTAACTGGATTATTAAAAGTAGCTTTTTTAATTATAAAGCTTCTAATGATAATAACGATGAAAAAAAGAAATATTTTTCCAATCTCAATTTCAGTTTTTTGATATAAAGAGATTTTCTAAATCCTTTTATTATTGGGATATTGCCTCTCATTGTGGTAGGTGTTATGTTATTTGCTATTCAATTACTTTTAGGAAAAGTGACCACATTTGCAAATATGGCAGCCCCATTAATCGCTTTGTTTCTTGGTGTTATCCTTGCTCATATTGGACTTAGAAAAAGTTTACTTGCTTCGGGTGTTACCTATATTGAATATTATTACTTTGTCATATATATCATAACGATGGTTGTGATTGCCAGTTATTTTCTATTTCATAACAAAAAGAACCTTTCTTTGATTCAATATCGTAATGGCTTAGTAATGAAATTACTTTTTTGGCCGTTCATTTTAACGAGTATATTAGGTATTACTTGGTGGAAATTTTATCTTTAAAATAATACCTTCACCAAATAGACATAAAATCCGGTTGGTTTCCAAAATAAATTTTGAACTCCAGTTGTGTTTCCAAAATAAATTTTGGACTTCGTAATGCGATTTTTTGGAATCCAAAATTTATTTTGGATGTTTGGCACGAGACTTTTTTGGATAACTATACTTATGACTTTTTTACACAATGCTAAAAATTGGTAGACTCAATTCAATGACAAGTTATGATATGACTATGAAGACTCATACCAAAGCTGCTTTAACCATCGTCATTGCTTTCATTGCGGCGATAACTATTATTCTTACCTTTACTGTTTATTTCATTACCGTCAATGGAAATGAAGATATTGAAAAATATCAAGCAGAGGAAATTCATAGAATTGAACGGTCTCTTAAAAATTACGTTGACATGGCTTATGCAACGATAGAGGCTAATTACAAAAATTCTATGAATAAGATATATTTAGAGACATACTATGGACAACGTCTGGAGAATATTATTGATGTTGCCGAAGCCATTCTAAAATCGAAAGCTGATGCTGTCAAAAAAGAAGAGCTCACATTATCTGAAGCACAAGAAAAGGCTAAAGCGGAAATTTCGGTACTTAAATATGACAATGGCAATGGCTACGTTTGGATTAATGATACTACCCTCCCTTATCCCAAAATAATTATGCATCCTAGCATCCCTTCAAATCAGGTGATGAAGGATCCTAAGTACAATTGTGCACTGGGCAAAGAACAAAATCTTTATCAAGCAATAGTAGAAATTTGCCAAGCAAATGGTAAAGGTTTTGTTGATTATCTTTGGCCTCAGCAAACCCAATATGGTTTGAGGCTTGATGAGCCTAAATTGGCTTATGTCAAATTATTTGAGGAATGGGATTGGATTATTGGCACATCGGTTTATGTTGATAAAGCCATGAATGACAGCATAGAAAAAACGAAAGATGACTTAAGGAGAATGAAATACGAAAATGGAATTGGATATTTTTGGATAGCAGCAACTCAACCCTCCCTTCAAGTCATCATGCATTCGACTCAGCCTTCATTGGAAGACCAAATTTTGGAAGGTCAACTTAAAACTTTGTACGAATCTTTTGTCAGAATTTGTGAAGAAAAAAATGGCAAAGGTTTTTGGGAGTATAAATGGCCAAAGCGGACTGAAGACGGTGCAAAAAAACAGACACCAAAATTGTCTTATGTGAGATTGCACGAGCCTTTAGGGTGGATAGTGGGTACAGATATTTATTTGGATGGTATGGAAAAAATAGTTGATGAGAAAAGAAAACTTGTTGAAACTCAAATACACGCTTTAATTTTAAAAATAGTGGCTATTTCTCTTGTCATTATTCTATTAATCAGTTTGTTAAGTTATAGACTGAGCAAATGCCTTCCATCGAAAAAAGCAAAATCTATTGTTGCACAAGTCCCTACTATGACGACAGCTTCCATCTTTTCCCAACTTGAAGCTACAGAAACAATTTCACCACCAGCAAAACCACAACCTACTTCAAAAATGTCGAGGGCTGAAGCTCCATTCACTCCTAAAGAAACAACAGCTGCGACAACAGCTGCTTCACCAGAAAAGTGTATTCCTGTCAATGAATGCACAACGATGGTTCAAGAAATTAGTAAAACGTTAATCTCAGAACATCTCAAGTTATTCGCAACCACAATACCAGCCATTTCTCAAAACAATCGAGAAAGAGAAAAGGAAGAGGAAGTTATTGAAGAAGTTAAAGAGTTAGCCCAGAAAACTTATCAAACCATTGAAAAAGTCAAAGAAATGGTTGAAACAGGGCAATTGCAATATTCTGAATCAACACAACAACCTGAAATTAATACAGTGAAAACTATTAAATCACGCAAAGTGATGAATGATTTAAATAAGATGGTTCGCTAGAATGGTATAGTTCCATTCTAAAATCATAAGGAGTCCAGAGCTTTAGCTTCCAACAAATTTTCCTTAACTTAGGAATATGCACGAAATAAAATCGGATCGAGGCAAAAGTTTCTCCAAAACTTTTGCCTCGATCACTAAACCTGACAGGTTTTGAAAACCTGTCAGGTTTAGTTTAGGATTTTATTAAATCCTGAATCCTTAGTGAGCCAAATTTCTCTTCCAATAAGCGTATCAACAACGTAGCTTATTCTTCGTCCTTCCTCTATTTCAAATGAAGTGGCTTCGGGGCTTCCTCCATTTCAAATGAATGGGCTATTCGCCCTGTATCCGTGCTGCTTACACCCAAACTCTCTAACCCATCCGTCTTTAGCGGGTGGTTATTTAGTTGGAATTCAAAGCGAAACTTTGTACGAGATATAGCAAAGCTTCATTTTGAACTCCAACATCACGACTTGCGTTTTGCTAAAAAATTTGCCACTTGTCCTGCTGTTTGGTGACGAATAATTTCCCATGATGCAGGTAAAGTTGGTTCTCCAAGGCAACGTTCTATACCTATAGAAATAAGAGCGTATGGGCTAAGCCAGCCACCTTGTTCTAACAACGTAAAACAAGATGGAAGTAAATCGTATCCATAAGGCGGATCTAAAAATACAATATCATAAACTTCAGGGGGGAGCGAAAGAAAGTGTAGCGCATCATCCTGAATAACTTTTAAATTATTGGCATCGAAAGTGACTATTTGTTGTTTTAAAACCTTCATGACTTCAGGTTCTTTTTCAATTAACAAAGCTTGTTTGACACCCCGTGAAGCTGCCTCTATACCCAAAGCCCCCGAACCTGCAAATAAATCTAAACACCGTTTCCCAGGTAAATACATCGCTAACCAGTTAAATAATGTTTCACGCACCCGATCAGGAGTTGGGCGTAATCCTGGTTTATTAAGCACTTTTAATTTGCGCCCTCGCCATTGTCCTGAAATAATGCGTACTTTGCCTTCTTTGTCTTCTCTGCTTTCTTTGCTTTCTTTACCTTCTTTGCCTTTCTTTTTTTGATGAGACAAATTATGAATTAGTTTTTTCATTTTTTTATTATCGTTTCATACAAAGTTTTGAGTTTGTTTATCTTACTCATGTTACGCACAACGCTTCTTCAGTGCTGGGGCAGAGCGGGGTTTGCAATCCTGTTGTCACGTTTTAAAGCTAATCCTTTCCTTAAAAAAAGAGTGGTAATTCGATAGATTTGTAGAGACACGATGCTCGCGTCTCCAATAATTGAGGCTTGCATCTCGACTCGCGTTGTAAATAATACATGGAATTATTCCAATGTTTATAAATGACATGTAAACCTACTGGCTTTTTTCGAGCGAGCAAGAGACGCGAGCATCGCGTCTCTACAACATAATCATAAAATTATTTTTAGCAAGTCATTATTTTTTAGATGAACATTGAGTCTCGTAGAAACACTGTGCGTAACATCAGTTATCTTACTTCTAAGGGATTTTGACTTCACACTCTCAAAAAAAAAAGATTGAAATTTTACCAATTATAAAGAAATGTACACTGATTTCGTTAAGTTAACTATCAAAGGTTTTATAGGTTAATTGA
>JAUCGK010000307.1 GCA_030378085.1 Candidatus Parabeggiatoa sp. HSG14 | reverse complement strand
AATCACATCCAAAATATAACTGTCAAAAAATAATAAGTTGAAAAATCAAATATCAAAAAAAATTAATATTAAATATCAAAAGAAATTTTAATTTCGTTAAAAAATCAGATTTCTTGCCATGTTCAATATCTTGTTAACTACAAAAAAATCAATAATATATAGGTAGGAGTGTAAATATTAATATATCCAAAACCTTCCGTATAATATCTTTTTTTTGGATATCCCGTAAGTTACATTGAAAAAAAGAATTTAAAGAATTTAGGGAATTAGTCCATTTATCACCAAAAAATTGACAATAACAACTATTTTATTTTGTAATACTTTATCATGCAAAATAGCGCATTCCTAATTCCTAATTCCCAATTCAAAACTCCCAGTAATATTACGGAGATTAAACAAATGAAAAAACTATTTTCAAATAATGAAGTTGCTGAAATCATTAAAATTCCTGCCTCTTATATGGATGAGTTATTAATTGCAGCGAAATTGGTCAATCGCGGTTTTGATCACTATGGTTTGTGTCATCATTCTTTATCTATACTAGGTAATAAGTTTGGACGATATAATGGCACTGAAGTTTATAATATTGGAAAATTGTTGGATGAAAAGCGATGGATAGATAAACTGGTTGAATTTGATATTATCGTTTGGCATAGAGGTATTATCCCCTATCTTGAAGCGATAATAGAAAAAGATATGTTGGATTACAATAGTTTAGATAACTATTATCAATATATAGGTAATCGACAATATTCAGCAGGTAGGGTACTAAAAGTGATATTAGAAATGCGCCGCCCGGCCACAATGTCATTTCAAGAAATGATGGTGGTGCTAAAATCTGGTAACTATAACGACTTCGATGATGAAGTCTCATTTTAAAATTGTAGACATTTTGATATAGCTTTTCAGTTTTTAGTTTTTAATTTCTGTTAATTTTATATTCATTTAAAAACTCGATCTTTAATGCCAATACTGTTGCCAATTAAAAAATTATATGATGAAGTTAAACGAAATAACAAATTTTAACATTGGTGAAGGTATTGTTATGCAGGATAAAATAAATTGGTAGTACTAAACAAGTAGTACTTTTGGAGTCCAAACTTTAGTTTAGACTTTGTTTTTGAAAATTATAATCACTACTTTTACGACTACTAAATATTTATCAGAAAAGCTATAGAAAGAGGAAAAAAAACATTATGCCACCAAACTTTTTAAGTTCTTCATCTGTTTCAGAGGCTCTCTATACTTTAGCGCGGACTCATCAGATTACATTAGAAGCCCTAGAATATGCCTTGCAGAAAATTGGAATTGTTCCAAATAGTCAAGCTTGGCGGAATTTTCTTGATAAAATACTGTTATTACTTGGTACAGCTTTATTACTTGCAGGCGTTATTTTTTTCTTCGCTTATAACTGGGCTGATCTCAGTCGTTTTGTGAAATTTGGCTTACTCCAAACAGCTATTCTGAGTATGACAATATTTGCAGCATGGCGAGGACTTGATGGCCTTTCTGGGCAAGCAGCCCTTTTAGCTGCCGCTGTATTAGTGGGCGCATTACTGGCAGTGTATGGACAAACCTATCAAACAGGTGCAGACGATTTCAGCTTATTCCTTATGTGGGCTATTTTGATTATACCTTGGGTATTATTCGGTTTCTTCGCGCCCCTTTGGTTACTGCTATTAGTACTCTTCAATCTCAGCCTGATTCTTTATTGGAAGCAAGTGATTAACCCAATCCACGATATTCCAGCCTTATTTTTATTACTCTTTACGCTTAATGGTTTGGCATTGGTTGCTTGGGAATATGCTCATAAACGAGGTGTCGCTTGGCTACAAAACCAGTGGTTTGGACAACTGATATTTTGTGTCGCATTAACGATTATTGTTATACCAACTTGGATTGCTATTTTAGATGTTGTTGATTATAGACAACAATATTCATTATTTACGGTGGCAGTCGTACTCTATATAGCAACAACAGCTTTAAGTTTTTTCTATTACCGTTATCAACGACGTGATTTGTTATTACTTGCTGCTTCTTTCTTTGGTATTTTAGTCATTTTAGCAACATTTGTTAGCCAATTACTCCCCATGAGAAATGCAATTTCTTGGTTAATTCTCGCCCTTGTAGTCATAGGACTCGCATCTGGTGCAACCAAGTTATTATTAAATATCGCTCAAGCTTGGCGACAGGAGGACAATAATGGCTGAACAACCCACACTAAATACTGTTCTAAATGAACTGATTGCACAAAATTTACTCTCTTCTGAATCTCAACCCCAGATTGTTAAGGTTTTAAAAGACTCCCCAGAAAAAATACCAACACCTTGGTTTATCAGTACCCTTATTGGTGCTAGTGCTTGGCTGGCAGTGATACCATTTATCGGTTTTCTTTTTATCACTAAACTGATTGAAAGTCCAGCATCAGCCATTGCAGTAGGGATTATTTTGATAATTGGTACTATTTTCTTAGATTATGTAAAAAGAGATGCCTTATTTATCAATCAACTTAATTTGGCATTAAATTTAACAGGCCAAATTTTATTCATTTTTGGTATTGGTGTTGAGAAACAAGATATCGCAGCAGCAGCATTAGCGACTTGGTTTTTGGAAATTGTACTTATTGGCGTTTATCAGAATAGTATCCTTCGTTTTTTAGCTGTTTTAATAGCAACTGTAGCAGCACTAATACTGCTTTACGATTTTAACATTCATCAAGGTATCCACTTCCTCATTGTTTTGATTGCAGCCGGTGCTATTTGGTACTGGATAGCAGAATCTCGCCATCTAACTGATGACATGATGATGAATTTATATCAGCCTTTAGGATACGGCTTTGCAATTGCCTTGCAGATGGTATTAATCCTCTCTATATTACCCTCCTCAAAGTTCGTTTCACCCTTAACATGGAGCTTTTCGACTTTAGGATTAACGGTATTATTATTAATGTTAGAATACCATATTCTACAAACCAACCATATTCCGCTACTTTCTCATAAAAGTTATGCCATATTTGGCGGTACTTTATTAATGGCTTTATTACTCTATCAAGGCCCTGGTATCATAGCAGCTACCATTGTACTGTTATTAGGTTTCCAACGAGGCAACAAAGTATTAATGGGACTTGCGGTTGCTTTTTTTACCCTCTTTTTTGTCGCTTATTACTATTATTTAGATATCACCTTATTGATGAAATCCATCACTTTAATGAGCGCAGGTGTCACATTGCTGGTACTACGCTTTGTGTTTAAACATGTATCTCCACTGTCAGAAGGAGGACAATAACATGCAACGTTTATTCGTGTTAGTGATGGCAGTGGTTATATTAGCAGCAGTCAATTTTGAGATTTATAAGAAAGAGCTATTAATTGCTGAAGGTAAAGTCGTATTATTGGAACTCGCCCCTGTGGATCCCCGTTCATTAATGCAAGGGGATTACATGATATTGCGTTACGCAATTGCCCGTTTACCTGAATTACGAGAGGTAAACAATGATGGTTATTTAGTAATAGAACTGGATAAAAATCAAGTCGCTCATTTCAATAGAATTCATGACGATCAAGTCCAATTACAACCCACTGAAGTTTTACTTCGCTTCCGTAAACGGGGGAGAAATATTCGATTAGGTGCAGAATCCTTCTTTTTTCAAGAAGGACACGCAGAATACTATAACAACGCCCGTTATGGCGAATTACGAGTCACTTCATCTGGAGACAGTGTTTTAGTTGGATTACGCGATAAAAATCTTAATCCTCTGAAAGCACCAGTTGATAATGTTCCTAGTGAAGAATCAGAAATTGAAGATGTTGATAACGTTCCTAGCGAAGCACCAGAAGAACAGCCACAGGTTAATAATCCTCCTGCTGTTGAGGAATTAGAAAAACAACCGCCTGCTAATGTTTCTAGCGATGACCAAGAAATCAGTAACAAATAAAGACGCGAGCATCGCGTCTCTACAAGGTATATTTTTTTCTGGTATAGTAGAGACGCAATGCTTGCGTCTCTTGCCTGTCATAATCGTCCGTTTTTTAAAAACTTGATAGTCGAGTTTCAGCCTTAGATTTTAGATTTTCGCCAATTCTTCAGCAATTGCATCAGTTGGTAAAACATGCACTTCTGGAAATTTCTCTGGATCAATCTCTAAATCAGTATTGGATATCACCACAACCAATAAAGGGACATCGGCGTTTTTTAATTGTTGTATTAACTGTTGACGTTCACTGTCCCAATTCAATAAAACACAGACACAACCACTCAGGGAGGCAATGTGCGCCGTGATAAGCGAAGATAACTGACTAAAAGGTTTATCAGCACAAACTGAAACACAAGCGAGAACTTCTAACAACTTATCAGCGGGTGCAACTCCGCGCCCACTGGTAAAACGATACGCTGTCGTGCCAATAAACATCAAATCTAACAACACCTCATAGCTACGTGGCGCACACGCAAAAGAAGCTGCCACTGATACCGCTTCTTCAAAAGATTCTCCTCCCGATTGTTCAGTAAATGTATCCAGAATCAGGGCATGACGGACAAAAAATTCGTCCTGATATTCTTTGACAACTGGTTTACCCAGTCTTGCCCAACTTTTCCAATGCATAAGTCGCAACGGATCCCCAGGGCGATATTCACGCAAAGAAATAAATTCCTCGCTATCACCAACTGACATGGCTAAATTTACCCCACCACGCTGATATTTTCTTGAACCTAATAATGAGATTTCACCGACTGGATAACGTTTTGGTAAAACCAGTAAATTATCAGGCATATTAACTGTATAGAAGGCATTAAAAAGTCCAAATGGATCGGAACGCGCAAAAGTCATACTGGTAAAATGCACATAACCTCTTCGTAAAGGCGAGAGAGCCATTTTAATTTCTAATCCCTGGGATGTTGAATTTTGGATTTTGGATTTTAGATTTAAGTGACTTGGTGGGAGAGGAGGCAAATTTTGCGCGGTAATTTCCGCACCTCTACTCATCCGCATTAACCATGTCCAACGTGGATAACCCACATATCTATCAAACCAATTACGTTTTTCATATCCAGGTTCTTTTGTCCTTAAAAATGTTTCAAAGCTGGGAGGATGTAATTTGACATTTTCTTGCAAAACTAAGCTACGTTGCAATTTTTGAGTGTTATTTTGCACCTGCACTTGATAATGCAACGTTTTGCCAACAGTTGCAAATTGCGGCAAATCACGTTGTGCCGTAAAACGCGCTCTAAAAAACCAACTACTAAAGAAGGCTAATAACAACAATGCCAATAAAAAAGAGAAGAACTGATAAGCCAATGTTTTTTTGGTATCAATCCCAAAAGTACCGGCAACAATCAAGCCACTGAGTAACAACATTCCGGCTTTGGTAAAACGTCGTTGTATCCAGTGACTCAAAGCAAATACAAAATAAAAATTATGAAATAATAAGCGTCTCATTTTAAGTTTAGATAAATATTAAGGGATTTGGAAAAAATCTGATTATAGCGAATTTTGGGATTACTATAACTGATGTTACGCAGATAGCTTTCAAACTGGAGTGCAAAATTGAGGACACCCCCCTAACCCCCCGTACACAGGGGGAAGTCCCAAAATAGAAAAAGCAAAGTGTCAAATGATGTTTGGTTCCAC
>JAUCGK010000488.1 GCA_030378085.1 Candidatus Parabeggiatoa sp. HSG14 | reverse complement strand
TTTGGTTCCACCCGTGTACGGGGGGTTAGGGGGGTATCCCCAAAATCTGTTACAATCAGCAAAATTTCATTTTGCACTACTCTGGTATTCACTTTTGAAGTACAGTGCGTAACATCAGTTAATAATTGCGATTTTTAAATTCAAGAGGTTGAAAAATAAATTTTCATTTATGCCTCAAAGGGTCATTTGTTGGGTGAAACGATGTGCCACTTTTATAAATACTTATTTTATATCCTACATTCATCACACCATAATTCAAATTTCATATTTAGGCAAAATTGGTATATAATAGCAAAACTAATCACCACAATAGGAACTCACCATGTCATACAACTGTCAAATTCAAAAGATAGAAAGCAAAACTCTAGACCATTTAGGGTTAGTCGCCGGCATGTACGATGAGTTAGGTATAGGTGACATAATAGATGAAACCATAGAGCAAGATAAAGAAAAGCGTTCCGTTAGTCTAGGTCAAGCTGTTAAAGTAATGGTTCTCAATGGTTTAGGGTTCGTTAATCAACGCCTTTACTTATTCCCCAAGTTTTTTCAAGACAAACCGGTAGACAGGTTAATAGGAGAAGGAATATGCGCTTCCCAGTTAAACGAACATGTGATAGGAAGAGCTTTAGATGACATTTATGATTATGATGCGACTAGCTTATATTCCCAAATTGCGGTGGGAGCAACTCAAGTTTTAAACTTAAAATGTCAAACAGCACATCTTGACAGCACAAGTTTCCATACAGATGGAGCTTATGAAACAAAAAAGGACGATAATGTGCTTTCTTTACTTGGAAGACGCTATGAAGCTTTTTATTATTAAATTTACGACTATGGTGTGATGAATGTAGGGTATCACATTCAGTTATGATAATTAATTCCCATTAATTCCCACTTCATCAATTTTAAAACTGCGAGGACAAGTACCATGAATTTTTAGCTTTTCTTCTGTAAACAAACGGCTAAAATCACTCACATCTTTCAGGTTTTTCTTGAGATTGATTTGAACCTCAGTCAATAAAGAAACTCCCTTTATTTTTCTGCACTGCAACTTCAAATAAGCGCGACTCCTTTTACCAAACTCGCGGGCAAATGCCTTCAATAACTTTTTTCGTTTGACATACTTACCCGCATTTTTTGCCACATACGCACTAAAGCGCGTTTTCGAGAATGTTTCCACCAGTTGATTAGATAAAGAAAAATAATCATCCTCAGATAATCCTGAACAAATACCGTGCTTATACCACTCATGGCGTTGCAGACACGAAACTGTTGCGGGCATAAATTGAGTTAAGTGTTCCCGTACCTCCTTAGATAAATCCAATTGTGGCATATCACACCACCGTCCTTTTTTGTCTTTCTTTTTCAGCTTTTTGGAAACGCCACAATACCCATAATGATGACGTTTGTCGCCTTTAACATTAGGCCATAAGCCATGTAAAACAAAGTGATACGCATCAAATCGCTTTTCATGTTGAGATTGGCATTCCTGCTTTTTGGGATTTGACTCACAAAATGCCGATTGCCAACTTAATGCCAAAGTGTAGTAATCAAACTTACCAACCTCTTTGCTAACCTTTGTTTTAGCTTGTAAAGGCAAGGACAAACATAGATAACCTAAAAACAAAATTACCGTTGTTAATCGAAATAACTTATTCATATTAATCATTTTCTTTTAGAAAGTACTGGGTTATTGAATAGGATTAGATTATTCCAAAAAATAACATACCCAAAAGGGCAACCACAAGGGATTGTCCTTACGTGTTAATGACTTGTACTCGACTATCAAGTTGTTATAGTGATAAAGGAATCCAAAAATTATCTTTGACGCAAAAGACGCGAGCATCAAAAGACACGAGCATCGCGTCTCTACAAGGTATATTTTTTCTGGTATAGATTTTGTAGAGACGCAATGCTTGCGTCTCTTGCCTGTCATAATCGTCCATTTTTTTAAAAACTTGATAATCGAGTTGTAGAGACATACCGATATGGTGGTACAATTCTGTACATGGGTATTTTAATTTTTTGGAACACTAGCATTAAAATTTATCTATTTACCTGTAAAAATTAAGTCTGATAGAGTACTATCTGCTATTATTGTACATTAAAAGCACTAAAATGGTACATCCTGGTCAAATAAAAGATCATCGTCTGGTAAAGATAAATCTACTTCTGGTTCTTCTCCATAAAGCACTTCTTTTAATCGTTTCTTAAAAGCATCGTTTAATTGTTTTTCGAGTATAGATGGCCAACTTGACCCTGTGTGTGTTGTAGGTATTCCAAAATCAAAAAAACCACTTTTCCAATAATGCCGCTTTATTTCCATGTTATCTAAGAATTTTTTGCGATGCACGTCTTTAGGTGTTTTGAATTTACTCATAACACATTGTGTTATTATTACCGCATAAGGATATTGTTTTTCTTCACGATCTATCCAAACATGCACTCCTCCCTGATTGATTAGGAAAAGTGCCACACCAGGTCCTACCATTTGTAGTTCACGACCTATTAATTTATCTTCAGAACGATTGGGGGAATTAGGGTGATTAGTATAAATATATTTTTTTCGATTGCTTCGCAACCACACAGCTCGTTCTGTAATTATCCAACCGTGAACTTCCGCTAATCGGTTGAATATATTAATTATTTCATGTAAACAATCAGCAGCACCATAAACGCTTAGCATACAACGTCCCGTTTCTGGCTGCACCGTGTTTAAAAGATGGGTTTGCCATGTTCCATGCTGTTTTTTCCAGTCAAGCAATGTCTGAATAAGCCCATCTGTATCATTGTTTATGCCAACGAAAGCTAAGGAGCAATCAATTTCAATGGTTTCAACTTTTTTTAATAGCGTCTTAGCATCTTCCAGCAAATTATGTAAAATACCATATTCGTGTGTTATAAGAGAATCTTGCCAAAATTTTTTCCCGTTACGACGACGGCGACGTTCTAAAATATCCCATTTGCTCCACAATTGGTTCATGGGAGGACCATCGTTGATTCTTTGTGCTAAACGACGCGCTTCAGTGGCTTTGAATGAGAGTTCTCGTAATGTCCATTTTGTGTCAGTTAACATTTGATCAGTACGGGCTTTTTGAGTATATATCATCGTTTTAAAGATGAGCCCTGTTTTACCAACTTGGACAAAAACTTTCATTGATGTTGAAAATGAATAATGGTTTAAAGTGGTTGCCAATGGAATTACGACTTGTTCATGTAAGCAACGCTGTAATTGACGTGCACCATAATGAATATCACCGCTCATCTTAGCGAGGTAATCAACAACAGCGTCCTCAACCTGTAGAGTGACATTACGGGTTCGTAAACCATCCCGTGCTTTAATTTTATTGATCTCTCGGTATACGATGGGCCGTAAAACATTTAAATCCAAAGCATTGAAAGGTATTACTTGATCTAAGCGATTAAATAATTCAGGACGGAAAAAACGTTGCACAGCATGAAGATAGTGTTGATGTAGTGCATGATGACCACGATTTATTTTGTGAAAACCAGGACTACGTTGCTTGCTCACACCAGCACCAATGTTAGAAGTCATAATAATAACGCTACTACAAAAATCAGCCACTTGTCCGCGTGCATCGGTTAAGCGTCCTTCGCCCATTATTTGCAACAATAAATCGTAAAAAACAAAATGTGCTTTTTCCAGTTCATCAAACAACACCACCGAAAACGGTTGTTGTCTTATTTTATCAGTTAGTAATCCTTGTCCTCTCGAAATATCTCCTGTTAAACGTAGTACTGCTATTTCATCAGAAAATTCACTCATATCAAAACGGATAAGTCGTTCACTATCTCCAAACATGAACTCTGTCAATGCTTTGGCTAATTCTGTTTTACCAACGCCAGTAGGCCCTACAAATAAGAGAGAAGCAATGGGTTTACCAGGGCGAGTGAGGCGCGTTTTAATAGAAGCTAATAAATTAACCACTGTGTTAATAGCAGAATCTTGACCAAATAAGCGTGCTTGAAAAAATTTCCGTGTTTCATCCAATTCCAAATTTGTGCGACTATCGACCAAAAAACGAGGCATGCCTGATTCTTCACAAAACCGTGTTATCACTTCTTCACGATTTAAGGGAACATTTTTATTCTCTCTATTTTCTTGATTTAAAATAGATTCTAAAAAACGCACTGTTTTACCAGGAAAGCCAGAATACAATGCGTAACGATGTTGTAATTGTAGCGTTTCCTTAATAGCTTGTGAAGGTATCTCTTGTTCAGGGTAGGCTACGCGCAAACGATGACTAACAATGTCGGGCTGTTGTGCGGTGGGTGGTGGCTCAATACGTAATATTTGAAATAGGTTTGTATAACCGGGAGCCCGTGTATCAAGTGTTGCTAATTCTTCGTCGCTGCATTCAGTGATAATACGCACACTGCCTAACGCGATATGTTCGCGCATAAATTCTGCCATGCTAATGGGATTACCCACATAAGCACCCACTTCAAACAATTGGGCAAGATTACGCACATAAAGAATATCACCACATTTGCTCAATTCTTCTAAAACTTGACCGAAGGCTTCTTCCCAGCCACTTTCAACAGTCAATTTTTGTAACAGACGCGCAGCTGTGGTTTCCCAAAATTTTACCGTTCCAAGTCCTTTTTTCGCGCCCATACGATATATTTCTTTTATTAATGCGGTCTTCCCTACACCTGCGCGTCCAACTAACAAAACACTACGGCTATATTTACCTGTTAGGGTACGTAATAATTGTTCAAGTTCTTTTTCTCGTCCAAAACAGCGTTGTTGTGGAAGAGGTGTTAATAATTTGGCTATTTTTGGTAACCACCGATGTGACTGAAATTCATGTAGATTTGCAAGCTCTGATAAGGTGTGAAAACGAGTTTCTATCAGATGTTGCTCAGCATCTATTTCTTCATACCATTGAGTGGTAATTATACGTCGTACATCTGTTAAACGTTTTTTACGAGAAAATTCGAGCTCAATGGCGCGTTGTAATACCGTCACTAATTCTTTAGTGGTTTCAGCATACCCTTCAATACCTAACACAGGGATAAAACCTAGGTAGTATTGGTTAGGGAGTTGAGTATAAAAATAGCTAAACTCCAATTCCAAATTTGGATATAAGGAATGCTTACGAGGTGCTTGAAGAGAAATTACCAATAAATCATGTTGTAATGAAAAATTTGGCGCATGTCTAAGCATTTCCAAATATTCTCCCTGTTCAATGTTACCTTTTTCCAAACGACGGATAAGGGCTTTTGCAAGAGTGACAGGAGATTCATTGGCAACAACGGTTTCTGGAATAAGTAAAGGGGAGACAAGACTAATCTCTTCAGAAAATACCAAGTTAGTTGTCCAAATTGGAAGGGAAAAAAGGTTTGCCATAAAATTTGGGAATTAGGAAACGAAGTAATGAAACTTGATGTTCAAATTTTTTAACATCAGTAATAACTACAGGGATTGCATATAAGCAATGTTCATATCTTACAGATCACTACAATATATTTTAAATAGCTATTAACCTGAGTTCGATGTAAAAATAGAGTTAATTCAATATCGTTCCCAAATTTTATTTGGGAACGCACTGTCTGCCAAGCTTTGCTTGGCAAAACTCGAAGCAAAGCTTCTGATGCATTGTGTGCCCA
>JAUCGK010000306.1 GCA_030378085.1 Candidatus Parabeggiatoa sp. HSG14 | reverse complement strand
TTTTTCGTCGGCGGCGTCAGTGGTTTAAAGAAAACAGACTTAGGATTTTGACTTTGAAACATTAATGAGGAAACTTTAAACTACTAATTATGAAAAAATTATTCCAATTAATTGCAGTGAGTCTGCTCATCAGCGGAATGACTTTAGTTCCGCTTGGGTGTTCTAAGACATCACTATCCAGTGCTGATAAAGCGGATGCCTCACCAGAAGAATTGTTCCGTTTTACCTTGCAACATCGTTTTAACGATGGTGAACCTCTTCCAAGTGAGACAATAGAAATTTCTCCAAGTCAGTTTGAAAACAATCCGCTCGTTTTTTCGGAAAAACTCAAGGGGATTTTTTCTAAGCTTCTTGAAAAACAGAAAAAGCCGGTGCAAATTGACACAACAGTTGACATTTCACTGCCCACTTCACTCACTCAGATTTTGGGAAAATTGTCTACAATTTCCATGACAACCAATATAGAGAGCGATGGTAATGGTAAAGGTCATTGGGAATTACCTGCCTACAAACGCGAAATTTCTACATCTGAGATAGGTCTGGTTAATGTTGATTGGAAAGGTGGGAATGGTGAATTTACCTTTACCAACAACTTTGAGTCAATAACAGGCATAGATAAATTGCTGGCGTTAACCATTAAATCTGAAAAAGGCTCTCTTTCATTGGGAGAAACCACCTTTAATGGAACCTTAAACGCTGATTTAATGCCTACACAATTTGGTGTCAGTTTACCTTCATTGGAAATGCGTGAAACCGATGATAAAAAATTGAATTTAAAAGCATTCTCTTTAGATTTTAATCTTGTTAAAACCCTTAAGGGTTTGAAACTCGGTAATGGACATTTTAAAGTTGGGCATTTTAGTCTTAGTGATGACGGTTCAAAAGTTAACCTTGAGGATTTGGTACTGAAAGCGAGTAGTGAAGAACAAGGCGAAGTTATCAATACTCTTTTGGAGACAAAAATTGGCAAATTGATATTGCCAAAAGAAATTACCATGGAAAAAGATTTAAAGGTTAACAATTATGTAGGTAATATCGCTCTTCGCCGTTTAGATGCGGAAGCCATATTACAATTACAAAAAACGCTTCAAACTCTTCAAGGAATGAGTTCAGATGATCCCATGCTACTCATGGTTTTATTCGGTCAATTTATGGCAATCGCACCGAAGTTAATCGCACAATCACCCGATATAGCAACTAAGTTGGCTTTTAAAACACCGGAAGGGGATCTTGATGGTAATTTTAGAGTGACTCTTGATGGAAAAAAGGTGACTGCCTTAAAAATACCTGCTTTGCTTTCGGCTTTATTGGCAAAGGCTGAGTTTACTATTGGTAAAGGTTTGTTAGAAAAAGTGCTGACCATTCAATCTTATAATGCTATGTTAAATATGGCGAAACTGGAGACAATGTATTTTGGCAAGGAATTAGGCAAAGCGGATTTGGCACAATTGAAAAAAGATGCTAAAAATGAGAGTAAACAACAAATTGAAATGTTTGTTGGGCAAAAGTTTTTGGTTGAAGATGGCAAAAATAACTACAAGTTAGATGCTAATTTCAATAACCAAAAACTGACGGTCAATGGGCAAGAAATTTCTTTACCTTTTTTGCCTTAGAAGAAAGTATATTGGAGTCCAAAGCTTTAGCTTTGGAATGCCCAAACCTGAAGGTTTGGACTCCTCTTGAAAACTCAGAAAAACTCAATGACGAATTGGCATATTAAGCAAGCTGTGGGTTGTTTAACAGCAGGGGGCATTATTGCTTATCCAACTGAAGCTGTTTATGGTTTAGGTTGTGATCCACTCAATGAAATCGCGGTGACTCGTTTACTGGCATTGAAACAACGTTCTTGGCAGAAGGGTTTAATTTTAATTGCGGCTAATTTCGCACAATTAGTGCCATTTCTTAAACCTTTAACGCCAATGCTAGAAAAGCGAGTGTTTGCGACTTGGCCTGGGGCGGTAACGTGGTTATTGCCTGCTCATTCTGTAGTTCCGCATTGGTTGCGGGGTAAATCAAATCAACTTGCCGTGCGGGTAACAGCACATTCTCAAGTGATTGCTTTATGTGAACAGTGGGGAGGGGCGTTAGTGTCTACCAGTGCAAATATCACCAATCGCCCAGCGGCTAAAACAACTTTTAAAGTACGACAGGCATTTGGTAATACACTTGATTATATTGTGCCTGGACAGGTTGGAAGGCAAGAACGTCCTAGTGAGATTCGAGAGGGCTTGACGAATACTGTGTTGCGTGTTTAGAGATAGATTGCCTTGAAATATTGGAGAGTTTAGCTCTTTTTGTCTGAATCAGAATTTTCAGAATTTGAGAATTAACAGTAGAAATGACTTAAGGAATGAAGATTTAATAATTTGCAAAATTTTGGTGTTAAACCTGACAGGTTTTAAAAACCTGTCAGGTTTCAACTTTCGTATTTTATTGAATCCTCATTCCTAAAAATATATTCTGAAAATTCTTAAATCTTGAAAATTCTGATTCAGACAGGCACTTTATTTTAAAACCAACTCCCAATTAATAAAAATGCTGACCAATAATAAGGATGCTGAAATTGAGTATACTTTTCATTGCTAAGCATCATCTTTTGAGCATTTTGCAATGCTTGAGCCTTGGAAACATTTGGATTTGTCAATTGTTGGTAAAATTCCAGAAGCATTGCTGGAGTAGCTGCATCATCAACTTTCCATAAGCTTGCTAAAGCACTTTTAACACCCGCCTTTAAAGCAATTCCTGCCAATCCTAATGCAGCGCGATCATTACCAACTGCTGTTTCACAAGCACTCAAAGTCAACAATTCCACTGGTTTTTCTTCGTCAGCAGAACGGCGCACAATCCGTTCAAGTTTATTCATGCTCAATTTATCGTTATAAGTGAGTAGAAACGTGTTTTCTAATTCAGCTTTAAATTGACCATGTGAGGCAATATGCACCACAGAATATCTCGTGTTACGGATTTTATCAACCATATTTGGATAAGTAAACGTTTTATTAAATAACGGTTTACGTCTATTATCAATCAAATTATATAATTTTTTCAAGGCTTCCATTTCATACTTAGCACAAGGTAGAGAAGAAAATCCTTGTACAGCTTCAGATAAACCACTCACTAAAATATCTCTCATATCTAGCTGTTGTGGTTTTAGGTTGCCTAAGCACAAACCCGGTGTCGCTGCTAACGCATAATCCTCAACTAAAAAACGTTGACCATCGTGTAATGCGGAAAAAGGTAGAGTACGCAATACACCTTCAGGCACCACAACTAATGTTTTAATATTATGAGTGACTAATTTTTCTGCTAGTGGTTGAACTAGCCAACTATAGAGTTTTTGAGCTGGTTTGAGATACATTTTGGCAAGCGGAGATTCTTCCGTCATAAGAGGAAGATTTTTCCATTCGGAAGGTGCACATGCTACATTTTCATCCTCTTCTTCTTCGCCCTCAGATCGAACATAAGAAAGGGGATGTCTTCGTAAGGGTGACAAAAAAAACGCAATTTCTCTACGCAATTTTTTCTCAGTAACAGGAACAGTCGCCTGTATTAGACTATTAGTTTTAGGCAAACTGAGCAACAATTCCAATCGATCAGACAATGGGATGGGATACAAAATAGCCGTTTGAGCATCTATTGCTTGTTCTAAGTGAATGCATTGAGTTTGAGCTGTCACACATTCACTCTGAAAATAATCTTGCAATTCAGCTTGTTTGAAAAATTCTACAGTTGTCCTCGCTTCCCGTAATAATTTATCACGTTGGATTGTAGATTCAGTTTTAGTAGCCTCCTGTAATAATAAATCCGCTAATTCAAAATAAACAGGAGCTACCCGTTCTCTAAAAGTACCAGTATTATACCCAGAAAACACCACTTGTTCTCGGATACCTTTGAGATTAATGTTCTTCATCGCTTGGCGGTAAGCTTCTATTGCGGCTTGATTTGTCCCTTGTGCCTTGTGAATACGCCCCAATTGCCATCCCCAATAATATAATAGCTGTTGATCATGGATTTGCTGTGCCGAAAATAGAGCGTGCCGCGTTAATTTTAAGGCTTCGTTATAGCGTTTTTCTTGTTCATATAAATGACCCATATAGCCGTAAATGTATGTTTTTGCCTGAGTATTGTCTAAGCGTTCAGCTAAACCACGTGCCCTATTCAAAGCTTGATAAGTCAGATGGGTGATTTGTGCGTCAGTTTTTTCTAATTGTACTTGAATTTCTTGCAATAGTTGACTTAAAGCAATCAACGCAAAAGTTTCACGAAAAATATTCGGCCAGTTTTGAGTGGCCTTTAAAGCGTGTTCTACAACAGTCATGCTTTCACTAAATGCTTCCTTTTGATCATCGTATTGATAAGCATTGTCTACGCTTAGCAAATAGGTCGTTTGTGCTTGATTGATTAAAATTTGACCCTGTAATTCCTTAATTTCTCTTTTTGAAAGGGAAGGAAAGATATCTTGTGACATAGGAGAAATTTGTGTGACGAATGTTAATGCTTCTTTATAAGCTTCTAAAGCCCCTTCATAATCATATTCTGCACTTAATAAATTACCCCATTGACATAAAACTTCAGCCAATAGTGATGGACTATTGATATTGCGTGCCATAGCAAGTGCTTTTTCTACTTTTTGTCTTGCTTTTTCAAGCACTTTTCCCTTTTTTTGAGCGAGGTATAATTTAGTCAACTCATTCAGCAAAAAAGCAGAGTGAGCGGCATTATCATTATTTTGATGAACGGCTGACAATGCTGTATTTAAGGTATGCAATGCTTTATCATATAATCCGAGATGTCGATATGCTGCGGCGATACCAACAGAAGCATTTAAACGGTGGATCATATCTTGCCTGGTTGATAATACTAATTGCCATTGTTTAATAGCTTGTTCATAATGGCCTTGCTGAAAAGCTTGTTTTGCTTTGAGAAGTGGTTGTGCTTGTCCAATACTGAAACAACATAAGAACAATATTAGAACATTACTGAAAAAGATGAAGGGATTGAGATTGGTTTGAGGGGATAGTTTTTGAAAGAGATTTTGTAATGTAACACTCATTAATTAATACCTCTAGGGAATTTGGATATTTGAAGGAGTCCAAACTTTAGTTTGCTAGGAGTCTCGAATTTTAGACCTGCCAGGTGTTGAAAACAGGGCAGGTCTTTGCTTTGAACTCCAGTTAACTTAAATCGAAAGATTTGTATCTGTCTTATCAAGCATTTCAGCTTGTTGTGTGCAACCTGCTTCTCTCAAAACTTGAGCTACCGCTTCTTTTGAACTGTCAGCGGGTTTTGATATTTGTTGGATAATGACTTGGTTTAAAGCATCACCAATTCCAATCAGATATTCTCCTGAAATGAGTTCTATCTTCTTCTGTGGCCAAACTCGTGTATGGCGGGTGGCACGCCATGACATTTTGTACTCGTCTACACCGTTTTGGATAAATAACAAACTCGTTTTGCTGGCATCTGAACGCCATAACGAGACTTTGCTTTCTTCCCCAACGAAATAACAAAAATTACCTGGTTGTGAAACATCTAGTTCCCAGACACTTGGCGGCGTATCATTTTTACCACGTCTTTTGAACGCAGCGGGGATAAATTCACCTTGCACGACACCATCTGTCGCAGAAAAACCAAAGTCACTCGCTATCACAGCAGTAT
>JAUCGK010000305.1 GCA_030378085.1 Candidatus Parabeggiatoa sp. HSG14 | reverse complement strand
ATGTTCCTGCTTTCTAACTCACTGTTCACTTCCATTTTTATAACTGATGTTACGTACTGCACTTCCAAAAATAGAGACACACGGCGGCGTGTGTCTCTACTTTCGTTCCAAATTTATTTTGCAATGGGTTGCGCTTTTAATTGGCAAAATGAATTTTACACTCCAGTTTGGAAGCTAGTTGCGTAACATCAGTTTATAAATTTAGTATTTATAAAATAAATATTAATTTTTAAAAAAATGGCATAAATTTTGACATACTTTAATTTACTATAATTTTTGTAACTACTCAGCCCCTTGTTCCAATGCTCTAGCGTTGGAATACATTTTGTGACGTTCTCGCCTCACTCCTTATGAAAACATTAATGTTTATCGTGAGATTGAGTAATCACTAATTTTTATTTAGATATTAAGTATAATATTTTCAAAAAATTATTATTTAATATTTAAAAATTGGTAGTGTTAAACAAGTAGTGATTTTGGAGTTCAAACTTTAGTTTTGGCTTTTTTTTTGTAAAATTATAATCACTTACAACATTTTTAAATATCCTAATGCTGATAAAATCTGATACAGAGAAAAAATGTATCTTCTCTAAATTCGGTGGAAAAAACCTGACAGGTTTCCAAAACCTGTCAGATTTGGGCAAGTTTACCCACACTTTTTGAGAAGATACGAAAAAATTTTAGAAATTGGCAAAAAAAAGATGGAATGTGACATAATAATGACTATAATTAAGTGTTTTTTTTGTCCTCTAACACATAAACTTAAACTTAAACTTAAAAATCAATAAAGTTTTGTAACTACTCAGTCCCTTGTTCCAATGCTCTATATTGTGACGTTCCCGCGTCACTCCTTGTGAAAACATTAATGTTTATCGTGAGGCTGAGTAGTCGCAAAGTTTTAAAGTTTAATCAACAAAATTTCTTGCGTAACTCTCATTAAACTATAAATTATGTTTTTGCTTTTAGCTCATTCCAAAAAAATAAAATACCTATTCCAACTTTTTTCAATTAAAAATAGCCTTTAATTCCAACATTGTATCAAACAAATCAGATGAATTTACCCGCACCTCGTGTATTATTATCTGCCTACCATTGTGCTCCAGGGATGGGATCTGTTTCGCAGATCGGATGGGAATGGTATTCTCGTTTAGTTAAAAAGGTGCAAGTTAGCTTAATTACCCACGTTAGAAACCGCGATGCTTTATTGCAGGCAGGTGCTCCTTTAGCTAATTCTGAGATAATCTTTATTGATACTGAATGGTTTGCCAAACCACTCTATTGGTTAGCTTCTAAGTTATTTCCTAAGGATGAAGATACTCGATTTTTTTTCTCCTCATTCGATTTTTATCTTTATGATTGGGTAGCTGTTAGACAGATGAAAATGCGCCAAAAAGCAGGTGCACAATGGGATATTATTCATGCAGTTACCCCTGTTTCTCCTATTGCACTCACTCGCTTATACGTTTTAAATCACCCACTTATATTAGGTCCTTGGAATGGTGGCTTAAAATTTACCAAAGCATTTCCTGAAATAATGAGGCAAGAACATAGCTGGTTACATTTTATTCGTCGTTTAGGAAGATTGGTGGGTTTAATTGTGCGATCAACTAAAAATGCAGCGATTATTCTCACCGCCACAGAAGCAACATTACAAAGTATTTCAGCACGCTATCGTTCACGCTGCCGACCTTTTTTGGAAAATGGTGTCAACTTAGACTTATTTACACCAGTACCTTGGCCCACCCCACCATCAAGTACATTACCATTGTGTATTGTGTTTGTAGGTCGTTTTGTCGCATTTAAGGGAATACCAATGTTGCTAGAAGCTATTGCCTGCTTAAAAGATCGTTTTCCCATAAAATTAACACTGGTAGGCGATGGCCCATTGAGAGAACAATGGGAAAACCATGCAAAGAATTTACATATTAATCACCTCATCACTTGGTTTGGTTCCGCCTCACTCACACAAGTTGTTGAACAAATACAAGCAGCGCATGTATTATGCCTTCCATCTGTGCGTGAATCTGGGGGAGCCGTTTTACTTGAAGCGATGGCTTGTGCACGCCCTGTGTTGACCATTAAATATGGAGGACCTGGGGAAATAGCCGATAATGAAGTAGGCTATGTAATACCTCCAGAAGGTGGCCCCATTGCTGTCACGAAAGCCCTTGTAAATAGTTTATCTGATATTTTTGAACATCCAGAAGTATGGCGGCAACGAGGTGAAACAGGGAGGCAACGTGCTGAACGTCTCTATAGTTGGGATTCCAAGATAAATCAGGCATTATCCTTATATCAAGAATTACTTCAAACGCAATAATTAATAATGAAAACTATTCGTATTGCTTATTTAATTAGCCAATATCTTGCTATTTCTCATACTTTTATTTTGCGAGAAATACTTACGTCATCTTGATTTTAAAATTAGTGTTGCCGGTGCGTGGGAACGAGAAAGTAAATAGTTTCGTTCATTATCATGGTAAAGGTATCAAGTTGAAAAACATTGGCAAGAAAACTCTTGAAATTTTCGCTTATGGTGTCATTCACAAGCCAATTAGACATATCCAGCCTCAACGTTGATTTCTGGTTCCCACGCGCCGGCTCATCGTTATACATAAGTAAAATCCTGATTGTAACAGATTTTGGGGACACCCCCCTAACCCCCCGTACACGGGTGAAACCAAACATCATTCGACACTTTGCTTTAATTTTTCTATTTTGGGACTTCCCCCCGTACACGGGTGGAACCAAACATCATTCGACACTTTGCTTTAATTTTTCTATTTTGGGACTTCCCCCTGTGTACGGGGGGTTAGGGGGGTAAAAAGGTAGGTGTCCCCAAAATTCGTTATAATCAGGTAAAATCGTTATACATAAGTAAATAAGTACTTAATTTTATTAAGTTTTTAAAGAGCATATACTCACACAAAAATTGGTACATTTCAGAAGGTTACAAGGTGTATTTTGAGCGTTTTTTATAGACTGATGTTACGCAGATGGCTTCCAAACAGGAGTGCAAAATTGATTTTGCCAACTAGAGTGTAACTCCTCGCAAAATAAATTTTGCACTCCTTCCAAATTGATTTGGGACTCAGGATGACCATCACATTTTCGACCAAGATGACCACCTAAACGACCAATCATCGGTATTATTTCACCAAGTGATGGAGGAATAGAAGGTAGTGGTGTTTGATTAAGAACTAGGTGAACAGCTTGCCATTCTTCTTTGGTAAAAATAAATTCGCAACGGAGGGCTGGATAAATTCGTCCAAACATAGTTACAAATAAGGCACGCCAAGCAATTATCATATAGAGAGCTAAACAAGGTTCAAGTCTGTCAGCTATTTCCAATTGTAGCTTCTCAACTTGGCAACCACTTTTAAGAACTCTAAAGAAGATTTCAATTTCCCAACGGCAAGTATACCATTCTAAAATTGTTGCGGCTTATTCAAAAGTATCTACAGGAAGAGAAGTTAAAAGCAACCATTCAATAGGTTCAATACCAAGTTGAAATAAAAGATGAATTAGAAAAGTCCATTTATGAACGCTTGCAAAATTTGTTTAGCATCAATATTAAGTTAACATTTTAACGATATCACAAGCCGCTTTTTTTTACGGCGATGAATGTCCGTTGGCAGAATTTGGTTATAGCAGAGATAAACGTTCAGATTGTGAACAAATTGTAGTAGGAGTTGTGACATCATATGAAGGTTATCCAATCAAACACTATGTTTTTAAAGGCAGCACCACAGATTCAACTACTGTTGTCAAAGTTGTCGAAGACTTAAAACGTTCCTATCATATTGATGAAACAATATTTGTTGGTGATAGAGGAATGATAACAAGATTAAATTTGGATACGCTGACTAACCTTGGTTATGATTACATAATGGGAGTTAAATTACACCAAGATTCACTGTTTCAAATGCTTGTTGAACAAGATAAAATTGATTGGGAAGCGGCTAATTTTATGGAAATACAGTTTTCTGGTTCTAAAACAAATTGCCTATTACAGTCTTTACAGGCATATTTTTGCTTTCAGAAGTGAATACTACCATTTTTTATGATATTTTCTGATTGACAAGTTGGACAATTCATTGCTATTCTCTTTTTCGTAAAATTTGTCCCATATTATACACCACTACTTTGTGCAGGACTACCCAAATGTTCAAATTATTGGTATTTGGGCAACCACAAGTGCCCCTATAGGATAATCTATTCGTAGGGGCAATCCTTTATGGTTGCCCTTAACGTAATGGCAGTGATTTTTCGACAAACATCACTTAAATGTCAGCACTATAATACCATTAAACTATAGTCCATGTGCAAGCCTTTCCAAAACAGTCATCACAGCCTGTTGACGAATACTAAAACGACCACCACGAAAGTAATTATGTTGTGCATAAACATTATGTGGAACAGCATAAGCAATCCAAACAGTACCAATAGGTTTATCAGGAGTTCCACCGCTTGGCCCTGCAATACCACTAATCGCTACTCCAACTTGGGCATGACTATGTGCCAAGGCACCGTTTACCATTTCCAACACCGTTTGTTTACTTACTGCCCCGTATTTTGCTAAGGTTTCAGAACTCACTCCCAGCATTTCTTGTTTGGCAACATTAGAATAAGTTATAAATCCTCTGTCAAACCAAGCAGAACTTCCAGCAATAGCTGTCACAGCTTCGGCAAGCCAACCACCTGTACAAGATTCAGCTGTGACTAAATGCCAATTATTTTGTTGTAAATGTGCGCCAAGTTCAGCAGCCAAATGGTCCAATTCTCTGAGATTCATCTTTATTTTTAAACTCTTATTAAGATTATGTAACTAATGGGGTTTATTATATAGATGTTCAGAAAAATAATTTCTCGGTCAAATTTGCCAGGTTTTGGAAACCTGGCAGGTTTTGTGAAGTTATTTATGTGAAAAACTATATTTTATAATTTTAATAAAATCCAATAAATTCCACCGATTTCATCAATGATTCAATAAAATCATAAAAGTATTTTGATTATAAAGGATTTTGAAGTTATAAAACTGATGTTACGCACTGCACTTCCAAAAGTGAATAAAGGAGTGCAAAATTTATTTTGCGAGGAGTTGCACTCTCAATTGGCAAAATAAATTTTGCACTCCAATTTGGAAGCCATCTGCGTAACATCAGTTATAAAAAATATAATATTTTATCTTTCCTTACATAGATCATCATTATACATAAATCAAAAATTGTTAAAAGTAGAGGGTAGATAGAGCAGAGATTAATTTTGTATTTTCCTCAATCAGTTAAAAATAAGGTAGTCCAGTACATGTAGTAATAGCCATTTTTGTTATGTGGATAAACAAGCATTATAGTGATGTACAAAATACCAGATAGCCCCAATATGATTTTCTAGACTTTTTGAAAACGACAAACTCTTTCTAACTAGACGAGAAATCCGTTGTCTGAGAGTACAATTAAGGCGTTCAATTAAAGTGGTTTTGCCCGTTTTTTTATCAACATGGCGGTGACGCTTTGATAAGCTTCCTAAAAATCGGTATAACAGACCGCACATTGGCGGTAAACAGGTGGCAGAGAATCCCATAATGCCTGAGTACTTTTTTGACTTCTGTTACCTACTTGTGTAATTGTAAAAAACTAATAATTATATCATAATATCACTACAATGTAC
>JAUCGK010000304.1 GCA_030378085.1 Candidatus Parabeggiatoa sp. HSG14 | reverse complement strand
TATATCTCAAGTTTGGCAATTAAATCCCAACAGTATTATGGTGACATGGTTACCCATTTTTCATGATATGGGACTGAAGTTACATTTTTTGAAGTATTTGGTTAATTTCGATCTTTAGAAATTAGCTCTTGTATGATTAATATAAAATATTCTTAAAACCACTGCTTTTACTTGTGCATCATTTTTTTTTAGCATAAAAAATTTAAATAACTAGTACACCAACTGGTAAGTTCACATAATAACTTTTGTGTGCAAAACGCTGTGTTCATGCGTATGGCTGTCTAAAATATGTCATGTGGACTTAGTGTTTGCTGTATTTAGTTTACAATAAAAATGTGGAGAATATGTGGAGGATATATGTAAGGAATAAAAAATAAATTATCCTAGCTCCAAATACAGCCATGACCTTAGAGAAAAAAAACAGGTGTGGTTTGATTTTTTTGGAGTTTGTAAAAATTGTGAGAATTATTTTTTTGATTTAAGAGATAAAAAATATTTCTTGTAAATAATCTAGAAGTTTGTCGGACTTAAATAATGCTAGTTAAATCAATAGTTTATTTTTTATGCAAATTTTGTACCTTATGTACTTTAACCTGAGTTCGATATAAGTTGATGAATATAACTAATTGTATTTGTTATATAATACACTGATAATTGTGATAGTTGTTCCCCTATTTTATTTGGGAACACAATGCATCAGAAGCTTTGCTTCGAGTTTTGCCAAGCAAAGCTTGGCAGACAGTGCGTTCCTAAATAAAATTTGGGAACGATATTGAATTAACTCTATTTTTACATCGAACTCAGGTTACTTTAAGGCTTACAAACACCTAAACATGAAACATTTAATTCCTTATGCATAATATGGTATATAATTTGCGTTAATATAAATTTATTAATTATCAAATAGTTATTAAGTCACACAAACTCCTAGTGATGGTTTGGAGTCTTTTCTCAGATCGTAAAAGTCTTTCGTGTACAAAATTTTTTATCTTGAATCTCAGTTTTTTTGTACTGAGAACAATGCTATGCCGATTTTTCAAAATATCGTTTTTCCCGTACAAAATTTTTTGAATGAGCATATAATTCAAGTGATGAACATTTATGCAATACCTTCGCCAATTACCCTCTATTACCCTACTAAATAAGACAGTTATTAAGTGATATTGATTAAATTTCAACCAGTTACCTTATTTTTAAACCCGATTAAACTTATTTTAAATCTCGTTGATTTTCAAGTGTTTTTTAAATAGATGAGTTTAATAGTCAAGTTTTTGGCGAAGGTATTAATTCATGCGGATAAAATTTTATTATGTCAACACAGAAATTTCACAATTAGCACAAACCGGAAAATTTTAACGAGTTGAAAGTATATGACTTAATGTCTGATGTTACGTAAGGTGCTTCTAAGTTCCAGCGATATCTAGCTTATTCTTATGTAGTCCCCTAAAACTAACTCCGAAGGTGTAAAAAATAGCCTTATGTTTCATCTCAGGAATTTAATTAATTTGGAAACACAGTGCGTAACATCAGTTAATAATCAAAATAAAAAAAGAAATTTAAAAATTGTAATCTTTAAAAATCAAGAATATTCTAAAGTGTAACCGGTGATACTCTTCAAACCAGTATTTTTATAAAAAAATTCAGTGAGTTTCTTAAAATATTGCAGGTTTAAGTTAGAGGTTGAAATTTTCAAGATTTTCAAAATGCTTTATAACTTTGAAAAAATTTTAAGTATCATATTTTGCTTTCGATTTTTCCAAAGCAGCCTTAATAGCTGTTTCTTTACTGTTATCAGATACTGCTTTTTTTTGTTTATGACGAGTTGCTTTTTCCGCTTTTTCACGTTTAAGACGAAAAGTACGAAATTCATGCCGTTGTCTAGCAAGATCAGCTTTTTTACGATCACGCTCACTGGCTATGATTTCTGCTTTTGCATAACGATAATAACTCACCAATGGGATATGGCTTGGACATTCATAAGCACAACAACCACATTCAATGCAATCAAATATATGATAGTCTCTAACTTTTTTAAAATCCTTGGCTTTAGCATACCAATAGAGTTGTTGTGGCAATAAATGGATGGGACATGCGTTAGCACAAGCACCGCAGCGTATGCAAGGCATAGGCAAGGATGGTGTTTCAATTTCATCGTTCCGTGAGACAATCAGGCTATTAGTCGTTTTAACAATAGGCATATCATCATTGGGTAGAGCAAATCCCATCATTGAGCCGCCCATAATCAGTCTCTTTATGCCGGATTTACGTCCACATTGTTCAATAACGACATGCATTGGTGTCCCTAATCGTACTTCAAGATTTTGGGGATTTTTTATACCATTTCCCGTTACAGTGACTATTCGTGATATTAAAGCTTGTCCCTGTTGTACTGCTCGATATACTGCTCTAGCAGTTTTTACATTATGTACCACTATACCTATGCTGGCGGGTAATTTACCACGTTCAACTTCTTGACCTGTTAGTACATGTATGAGTTGTTTTTCACCACCCATTGGATAGATAGTGGGTACTTGTATAATTTCTACTTGTTCTTGTTGTTGTTGCGCTGTTTCTAAAAGAGCTGAATAAGCTTCTGCTTTATTATCTTCTATTGCAATAATACAGCGTTTTGCACCGCCTAATACATGTCTGATTATTGAAGCCCCAGCAATAATTTTATCTGGTTCTTCACGCATGAGACGATCATCACAAGTAATATAAGGTTCACATTCTGCGCCATTAATAATTAGGGTATCTATACCTTCAGGTTTCAATTTTAGATGGGAAGGAAAACCAGCACCACCTAATCCTACTATTCCCGCTTGTGCAATGTAAGTACGCGCTACAGAGGGAGGTAGTTCCATATAATCAGTGAGGGGAACACGTTCAAACCAAGTATCTTGTCCATCAGTTTCAATCACAATACAAGGTGCCCTCAATCCCGAAGGGTGTGGCACAGCACGAGGTTCAATGGCAACAATAGTTCCAGAACTAGAAGCATGAACAGGTGTGCTTATCCGCTTGCTACAGTCATGTTCATGACAATGGGCAATCATTTGACCTTTTAGTACTTTCTCACCCACTTCTACAATAGGTTTGGTGGGATCACCAATATGTTGTAATAAGGGTAATACTAAAAATTGTGGGATGTTTGCTTGGACTATCGGATTTTTATTCGATAAACTTTTATGTCCCTCTAATTTAATACCGCCATGAAATTGCCACAATTCGATCATAACAGAGGCTCCATCGACTCTTCGGTTTTTGATTCTTGATCTTCTGGGGTTAATGGGACTATAGGATAAGGCCATTTCCAAGTATCCACAGCTTGAGGGATTTCTACCATCTTAATACAATTGACAGGACATGGCGCAACACAAAGTTCACAACCTGTACATTCTCGATCAATAACAGTATGCATTTGTTTAGGAGCACCCAAAATGGCATCTACCGGACAAGCTTGTATGCATAAAGTACAACCAATACAAGTTGATTCATCAATAATTGCTAACAGGGAGAGTGTTTCTTCCATACCATTTACATTTAAGGGTTTAGGTTCACGATCTAATAAGTCAGCTAAGGCTAACATTGCCACTTCTCCCCCCGGCGGACATAGATTAATTTCTTCTTCTTTTTTAGCAATAGCTTCTGCATAAGTAATACAACCAGGGTATCCGCATTTTCCGCATTGTTGTTGTGGTAAAATAACATCAATTTGGTCCACCACAGGATCGCCTTCAATTTTAAAACGCACTGAGGCATAACCCAGTAATAAACCAAACAAACAAGCTAATCCACCTAATGCGCCAATAGCTATTATTTCTATCATAATTTTACCAATCCTGAAAAGCCCATAAATGCTACTGACATAATGCCAGCTGTAATGAGTGTAATTGGTGCCCCCTTAAATATTGCTGGGACATCTGCCACAGCAACACGCTCACGCATCGCTGCAAATAATACAAGTACCAGTGAAAAGCCAGCTGCAGCACCAAAACCATAAATAGCCGATTCTATAAAGCCGTGTTTTTCTTGAACATTTAATAAAGCAACTCCTAAAACGGCACAATTAGTGGTAATCAATGGTAAAAAAATACCTAAAATTTGATATAACAAAGGACTTGTTTTATGGACAACCATTTCTGTAAATTGTACGACACCAGCAATCACTAAAATAAATGCAATAGTACGTAAAAATTCTATATTCAAGGGAACCAATAGATATTCATTTACTAAATAACTGGTTACTGAGGATAATGTCAACACAAAAGTTGTTGCAAGTCCCATCCCCATAGCGGTTTCTAGTTTACTGGACACGCTCATAAAAGGGCATAGTCCTAGAAATTTGACGAGAACAAAATTATTAACGAGAAGGGTACTGATAAAAATGAGTATGTATTCAGTCATGATTGTTTTTAGTTTTGTGTAGTAGGATTTTTGATTATTCCATATTAGTATAAAATCTATATTACGTACTGATGTTACGCACTATACTTCCAAAAATGAATACCTTCGTGCCAAATTTATTTTGCGAGGGGTTGCACTCTTAAGTTTGCAAAATGAATTGTACACTCCCGTTTAGAAACTATTTGCGTAACTTTAGTTACGTAGATCAAAAAAGTTTTTTAATATTCTTAAGGTTGCTTTAAAAAAATCCAATTTTTTGAAAAAATTCGGATTTCTTGTTTTTTTTTCAAAAATGTTAAAAGATTTTATGTGTACCTACTTAAATTTATGCGTTCAAATCTAAAATCAAGTAATTCAAAATGAGATAATCCAAAATCTATAAAATGTTGTCTTGACAATTTACTAAAAAAAACTGACAATTCCAACAATTAAGAGATGAGCTATTTTAATAGATGTTTCACTTTTCGGAGTCAATGCATGAGGCGTGTATATCAATCACTTTGTTTTTGTGTGCTTATTATTACAATAATAGTAGGATGTAGTAGGGTGCCGATGCAGGAGATGAGTGATGCTCGCCAAGCGATTAAAGCTGCCCGTGATGTTGAAGCAGAACATTATGTGCCAAGTTTCTGGGCAAAAGCAAAAAGAGATTTAAAACAGGCTCAGCAACATTTAGAAGTAGGTCAATTTAATCAAGCACGTTCAGTTGCTGAATTAGCTAAGAAACAGGCTGTCCATGCATATAATATGGCATTTGCTTTTAACCATGCTCAAAAAATTTGGCAAGCTATTACTATCATGGGTTATCCCGCTCCTGAGGTAAGTACATTATTGGAAAAGGCGCAACTTGCGGCAGCTCAAGGAAATGTTGAAAAAACAATTGCTTTTGCCAGAGCGGCTTATATTCATGGCGAATCAGCTCTTAATCAAGCACGACTTAATCGGGCCAAAATTATGATTGATATGGTAAAAGCACGGCAAGTTGAATTATCTCCCAATGAACTTGTTATTCTTGAATCAGCCAAAACAGCATATCATCACGAAGAAGGAAAAAATGCATATCAATTAATTAAGCGTTTATTCAATCAATTACCATAAATAGGAAATGAAGAATGGATAATTTATAATTGATTATTTTTGGTTATCTATAATTTTAAGCTAAACAGCTAAACACTTTAACTTTTTGTTATTGTGTTGGTAGTGATAACTAATAATATTTCGTAGCAACTCTCGAAATGACATAAATAATTTTCGTCCTAATAACTGATGTTACGCACTGTACTTCAAAAGTGAATACCAGAGTAGTGCAAAATGAAATTTTGCTGATTGTAACAGATTTTGGGGATACCCCCCTAACCCCCCGTACACGGGTGGAACCAAACAT
>JAUCGK010000399.1 GCA_030378085.1 Candidatus Parabeggiatoa sp. HSG14 | reverse complement strand
ACCCCCCGTACACGGGTGGAACCAAACATCATTCGACACTTTGCTTTAATTTTTCTATTTTGGGACTTCCCCCTGTGTACGGGGGGTTAGGGGGGTGTCCCCAAAATTCGTTATAATCAGAAAAATTGTTTGGTAATTAAACCTTCACCAATTAGATAGTTGTTTCGGGAATGGAGCGAAGTGGATTTCCCGAAACCAATATTCAGCTCCACTTTCGGGAAATCTGTTTCACTCCATAATAACTGTTCAAAACAACTGTTAACTCAAAATAAACTATGAAGCTTAAAATACAATTCTTAATTTGGCTAATTATTAGCCTATTTGTAATCGTTTGGATGTTCTTTGCTGATACTTCCTATCAAGGCAATGATATTCGTCATTTTATTACGGAAATTATTGGAGCATTGTTAGCATTATCCGTGGCAGTATTAGCCTTTAATTGTTCAGCAGAAGAACATGAAGGATTAACCATTTATATTGCCAGTGCATTCCTTGCTGTCGGTATTGTTGACATGCTCCATGCTTTGTTTGCCATACAAATTCTGATTTTGCCGATAGCATCACCGGAACATTTTATTTCCGGTACTTGGACTGCTGGGAGAACTGTGCTGGGGTTGATTCTATTATTTGGGCTTTGGCGTACCAATCATACTTTAATATCCCGTACCAATCCAACAAAAATTATGCTCTTGACTGGCATCATCACCATAATAACATTAATTATTTTTGCCATAGTTCCCTTACCCGCTTTTATATTGCCCGACACGGTTTTCATGATATATCGCCCTTGGGAATTAGTGGCTTTGGTGCTATATGTAACATGTTTCTACATTATTTGGAAATATCATAAACATGATACCAATATTTTGTTGCCATTCTTATCGTTATGCATAATCACCCAGTTAATAATGGCATGTTCCTTAATTTTATTCAAAGCCCCATTTGATATTGCTCATATACTAAAAGATATAAGTTATTTAGCGATATTGATACCAATGGCTATTCTTGTTGTTAAGCGTTCCCGTTACTCAATTAAAATCGCTAATCTAATGCCATTATCACTTGTTGCGATTTTAGCATTGGTTTTGATAATTATTTTAACTATTATATTAACTTACAACAATATGCTCAAAAAAGATATTCGTGTAGATCATCAACAATTGAACTTTGCGATTCAATTGACTGTAAAAGTTGAAATAATTTACGATCCTATACATGATTATTTTATATCAAGAAATAAAGCTACAGAACAAAACAAATTTATACAAGAATGGCAACAATTTCAACAATGGATAGTACTCCAACAGCCAATAATTGATAATATTAAAACCGAATACCAACTTGATCTTAATGAGCATTTTGAGTATATGTATGATAATACAATCCAAATTTTGGCGTTATTTGAATCGATGCCACACGATGATCTCATTATTCCACAACATAACAAATTTGATAATGATATTGAAGAATTATTGCAAATTATATTTTACATTATAGCTAATGAACAATCGAAGTTAAACACAATTGAACAATTTGAAATGAGTATCACTAAATCGGTATTGCTTGGGTTGGTTATTATACCTTTATTAATATTACCGTTACTGTTTATATTTGGGATAGCTCAAATGAAACGACAGACACGTCCTATTTTGCATTTAACTGAGATTGCTAAACAGATTCGGGATGGAAAATCAGATATTCAGGCGACGGTGACGACTAAAGATGAAATTGGTAAATTTACCAATACATTTAATCTCATGCTCACTAAGATGTATTCTGCTCATGTAAAACTTGAATCACAAGTTCAAGAACGAACTGAAGATTTACATGATATCCAAATTCAACTCTATGAAGCTATTGAATCAATGAATGATGGTTTTGCGTTGTATGATGCTGATGATCGGCTGATTTTATGTAATAACAAATTCCGAGAGTTTTATTCATTGAATACAGACGCAATTGTTTATGGTACTCAGTTTAAGGATATTATTCGGTCTGGAGCAGAACGAAGGCAATATGCTAAAGCAGTTGGCAAAGTTGATGAATGGGTAGCCGAGCGTTTACAACAACATCAGCAAATAGAAAACATTTCTGAACAACAATTAACTAATGGATGTTGGTTGCAAATCAAGGAACACCAAATTAAAGGTAGAGGTATAGTTGGAATACACATCGATATTACTGAACGTAAACAAATTGAGGAGGAATTGGTTAAGGAACGCCATAGTTTAGAACAAAAGGTAATAGAGCGTACCCAAGAACTACAAAAATCACTCAAAAAATTAGAAGATACCAATCTGAGTTTGGAACAGTCAAATCGGGCTAAAGCACATTTTTTATCTTCGATGAGCCACGAACTACGTACTCCACTTAACGGTATTTTAGGTATGAGTGACATGTTGCATGAACAATTCTTTGGCCCACTCAACGAAAAGCAACTATCTTATGTGGTTCAAATAACCAAAAGTGGCAAACATTTATTGTCCCTTATCAGTGATTTACTTGATACCGCCAAGATTGATGCTGGTACGATGGAACTTGCCCTTGAAAAAACTGCTATCGAAGAAATTATTGCAACATCTATTAGTATGATGAAAAGTCAATTTAAGGCCAAAAATTTACAAGTAGAAATGGTTATTGATCCGACTTTGCCACTCATGTTAGTCGATATAAGAAAATGTAAGCAAATAATGCTTAATTTACTATCTAATGCAATTAAATATACTGCTTCAAATGGTTGGATTAAAGTTCATGTATTTCAAGATTCATCCATGCTTAAGGTTATTGTATCTGATAATGGGATGGGGATTGAACGTAAAGAATTGGATAAGATTTTTTCTGAATTTCATCAAGCCGATAGAGTGCGTGATCAAGAACTTGGTGGCACTGGGATTGGACTTGCTTTAACTAGACGTTTGGTTGAATTACATGGTGGCGAAATAGGAGTTGAGAGTGAACTTGGTAAAGGTAGCTTTTTTTGGTTTACCATACCTATCAAAACCCAAATCCAAATAACTCAAGACGCTCAAGAAAAATCCAAAATAGCCAATTTTCCGCATAACAGTCGTATTCTAGTTGCCGAAGACAACGAAGTCAATTTAATGACAATTCTTGATATGCTAAGTATCCATGAGCATCAAGTGGCAGTGGCTAAAAATGGGCAAGAAGCTATTGACTTAGCCCAAACCCACAACCCAGAATTAATCCTAATGGATATCCGAATGCCAGTGATGAATGGAATGGAAGCAACCAAGCGACTACGAGCAATGCCGCAATTTAAAAATACTCCCATTATCGCCCTAACTGCCAGCACTGGTGACGATGCCGAAAAACAACAAATGATAGCTGGTTGTACTGCTCATTTACCTAAGCCAGTTGTTACTAAGGAATTGTTTGCAGTTTTGCAAAAATATTTGGATTAAAAAAAGTACCACCGATAATATGAAAACTAAAGACTTAACGACAAAACTAACCGAGATAGAATCTCTTATCCAGAATCTATCTGATGCTGATAGCAACACGCCCATTAAACAAGTGCAGCCCCAACTCGCACAAGTAAAAATGCTTATCAATGAAGCACGTCGTTTGCAGGTATCAGAGCAAGAATTATCTCATGTACAAAGCCACATTGCAGAAGTATGTGCCGAAAGCGTTTTTATTACTGATATAGAAGGTAATATTCAATGGGTCAACTCAGCATTTACCTCAACCTTTGGCTACAGTGCTGAAGAAGCTATTGGTAAAAAAACCAGTTTGCTAAAATCTGAACAACACGACCAAGCGTTTTATAAAAGGTTATGGGATACAATCAAAACAGGGCAAGTCTGGCGTGAAGAAATCGTCAATAAGAGTAAATCTGGTCAACTCATTAACTGCGAGATGATCATCAAACCTATCTTGAATGCTCAAGGCATAATTACCCATTTTATTGGCATTGAGAAAAATATTACTTCACAGAAGCGAATCAAAGAAGCCCTACACGAAAGTGAAGAATTTCATGGCCTTGTTTTGGAAAATATTTCCGATGCAGTGTTTGTGACTAATGAGCAAGGAGCCTTTGTTTATGTCTGTCCTAACGCTCAAGTTATTTTTGGTTATCAGCCTGAAGAAATCCAAGGCTTTGATAGAATAACAAAATTATTGGGAAATTTGCCCATTAAGCTTGACGAAGCAACGGAACAATTAACTAACATTGAACAGGAAATAACCGATAAATTCGGGAAAAAACATTTTTTATTAATCAATATCAAGCGTGTATCTATCAAAGATGGTACATTGCTTTACGTTTGCCGCGACATAAGCAAACGCAAACAGATGTTTGATGCTCTGCGAATATCAGAAGCCAAATTTCGTTCCCTTGCCGAAAATTCACCCAATTATATTTCTATTGTGGATCGAGATGGCATTATCCAATTTGTCAATCGAACCATTTCCAAACTTCCGCCACAAGACATCATTGGAAGCAGTCTTTACGATAATTTACATAACGACCAACAAAAAGAAATTTTTATCCAAGCACTCAATTATGTGTTTGAAACTGGAGAAGTGACTTATATTGAATATATTGGTGATGTACCTAATTTGTGGTATGAAAGTCGTATTAGGCTAATCAAACAAAATGGCCAAGCGACAACTGCCATTATACACACCTTCGACATTTCGGAACGCAAATTGGCAGAACAGGCGTTACAAGAAAGTGAGGAACGCTATAAACGCCTTGCAGAAGTCACCAATGAAGGTATTATTTTTCATGATAAAGGGACAATTGTTGATGTCAACCCCAGTTTATTGCAAATATTCGGCTATGAGATTGATGAAGTAATTGACAAAGATGCAATTGCTCTGTTCATATTGCCAGAATACCAAGCTCTAGTCCGTAAAAATGTTGCTACCAGTTTTAATCAACCTTATGAAGTTGTGGGATGTAGAAAAGATGGTTCCACTTTTCCAGTGGAATTGATTGGTAAAGAGTATCAACATAAAGGTAAAATGTTAAGGGTTGTTTCAGTGGTGGACATAACTGAGCGTAAACAAGCGGAACACAAACTTAACCAACATATTTACCAGCTAGAAGGTTTAGCGACTCTGGGAAAAGCCACCAATGAAACCCAAGATATGAACCAAATGATGGAAAATGCCTTGCAGGTGACATTGTCAGTGTTCAACAGTGATCGGGCTTGGCTCCTTCACCCCTGTGATCCTGATGCTCCAAATTGGCGGATACCAATGGAGGTGACAACCTCAGAATATCCGGAGGTCGGTATTTTAAATATGGATATTCCGATGGATTATACAATATCCGAACTAATGAAAACTAACTTGTCTACAGTAGGTCCAGTTGCTTTTGGTGCTTTGTATGAACATAAAATAGCCCCTACAAATATTGCCAAACAGTTTTCGGTTCAATCACAGATAAGCTTGGCCATCTATCCAAAGCTGGGTAAACCATGGCTGTTTGGAATCCATCAATGTTCTTATGCCAGAGAATGGACTCAAACAGAACTACAACTTTTCAAGCATTTTGGCCAACATATAAGTAATAGTTTGGATGCTTTCCTGTCTATTGAAGCATTTAAAGAAGATGAATTAAAATGGCAACATGCTCTTACTGCTAGTCAAGAAGGTGTTTGGGATTGGAATATTATTACCAATGAAGTTTATTTTTCTATTAGCTGGAAAAAAATGCTGGGTTATGCTGATGAGGAAATCGGTGCAGATTTAAGTGAATGGGATAAACGAGTACATCCTGCTGATAAAGAATTGGCTTCTCTTAATGTAAATCAGCATCTGGCTGGAAAAACTGAATATTATTGTAGTGAACATCGGATTTTGTGTAAAGATGGCACTTACAAATGGATTTTGGATCGAGGCAAAGTCATCGAATTTACCAAAGAAGGTAAACCCCAACGATTTATTGGCACTCATTCTGATATTAGTGAGCGTAAACAGGCGGAACAGGCTCTTAAGTATCGGTTGGCAGTAGAAAAAATTGTTGCAACAGTATCAACTTTGTTTGTTAATGTGACATTGGATAATTTTAATGCTCAAATTGATAAAGCATTACGAATCCTTGGTGAATTTGCTGAGGTAGATCGAAGTTATATTTTTCAAGTTTCTGCTGATGGTAGCATTATTGATAATACTAACGAATGGTGTGCATCAGGTATTGAATCACAAATAGAATTTTTGCAACAATTGTCGTTTAACTTTTTTCCATTGACGGTGCAAAAACTTCAAAACTTTGAGGTATTTCATGTTCCCAAAGTGGCTGATTTACCTTCAAGCAGTGCTGAAAAAGCCAGTTTTCAAGAACAAAATATTCAATCACTTATTATTGTTCCTATTAGTTATGCAAATAGTCTAATCGGCTTTGTTGGGTTTGACAGTGTTAAACACGAAAAAATTTGGTCATCGGAAGACATTATCTTGTTACAAACAATCGCGGACATTTTTGCCAATACATTAATCAACCAACAATCCGCACAACAATTGCGAGAAGGTAAACGCCGCTTATCTACTCTGATGAGTAATTTACCCGGCATGGCTTATCGGTGTAGGAATGATAAAGATTGGACTATGGTATTTGTCAGTGAAGGGTGTTTCAATTTAACCGGTTATCCTTTGGATGCACTTATCAACAATGCTACGGTTAGTTATGCCAATATCATAGTGCCTGAAGATCAAACACCAGTATGGAATGTAGTGCAAGAATCTGTTAATCAACAAGTTCCTTTTCAAGTTATCTATCGTATTTGCCATGCCAATGGTGAACAACGTTGGGTATGGGAACAAGGCCAAGGGATTTTTTCTAGTACTGGTGAACTTGAAGCATTGGAAGGTTTTATTTTTGATATAACTGAACAAAGACAAGCCGAACAAGCACTACAAGCCAGCGAAGAAAAATATCGTAGTTTAGTGGATAATATTAATATCGGTATTTTTAGGTCTTCTGTTGATGGCAAAATTTTGAGTGTGAATCATGCCATGATTCAGATGTTGGAATTTGATTCTAGTGAAGAATTGATACAACAACCAGCAATAGTTAGATACGTTGACCCAACCCAAAGAGAAATATTACTTGCTAAACTAGGTGAACAAGGTGAAGTCAAAAATTTTGAAGTAGAAGCATTGCGTAAAGATAATTCATCTTTTTATGTTTCTATTTCCAGTATTTTAGTATATGACGATAAAGGTACTCCTTTATTTTTAGATGGTGCGGTTGAAGACATAACCGAACGCAAACAAGCAGAAAAACAAGTACGCTGTGAAAGAGATAAGGCCCAGACTTATTTAGATATTGCTGGTGTTATGTTTTTAGCACTTGATAAAGAAGCAAATGTTAGTCTTATTAATCAAAAAGGTTGTGAGATTTTGGGATATTCAGAGGTGGAAATTATTGGGCAAGAATGGTTTAAAAATTTTATTCCAGTAAGTTATCAGGAGCAAGTCCAAAGAGGAGTGTTCTCAAAATTGATGCACGGTGATATTGCCTCAGTTGAATATTATGAGAATTCCATTTTAACGAAATCTGGTAAAGAGAGAATAATCGCTTGGCATAATGCAGTTGTGAGAGATGAAAGTGGGAAAATTACTGGTATCCTTGCTTCAGGAGAAGACATTACCGAACGCAAACGCATAGAAGCGGAACTTGCGAATGAACGTGCTTCTCTTGCCAAAAAAGTTGAACAACGCACCAAAGAATTAAGCCAAGCCAATATTGAATTGGCACAAGCCGCTCACCTCAAGGACAAATTTCTCGCTAGCATGAGTCACGAGCTGCGTACTCCGCTAAATGGTATCTTAGGCATTAGTGACATGTTACATGAACAATTCTTTGGCCCACTCAACGAGAAACAACTATCTTATGTGGTTCAAATAACCAAAAGCGGCAAACATTTATTGTCCCTAATCAGTGATTTACTTGATACTGCCAAAATTGATGCGGGTGTAATGGAACTCGTTCTTGAAAAAGCATCTATCGAAGAAATTATTACAACATCGGTTAGTTTGATGAAAAGCCAATTTAAGGTCAAAAATTTACAGATAAAAACGGTTATTGAACCAACTTTGCCAGTAGTCATATTACTTGATATAAGGAAGTGCAAACAAATCATGCTGAATTTACTATCTAATGCGGTTAAATATACTGCTTTGAATGGTTGGATTAAAGTTCATGTATTTCAAGATTTATCCATGCTCAAGGTCATGGTGTCTGATAATGGGATGGGGATTGAGGGCAACGAATTGGATAAGATTTTTTCTGAATTTCATCAAGCAGATAGAGTGCGTGACCAAGAACTTGGTGGCACCGGAATTGGGCTTGCTTTAACTAGGCGTTTGGTTGAATTACATGGTGGAGAAATAGAAGTTGAAAGTGAATTAGGTAAAGGTAGCACCTTTTGGTTTACCTTACCGATCAAAACCCAAATCCAAGTAAATCAAGAAACCCAAAATGAAGAATCAAAAATGGTCAATTTTCCGCATAACCGTCGTATTCTAGTTGCCGAAGATAACGAAGTCAATTTAATGACAATTCTTGATATGTTAAGTGTCCATGACCATCAAGTAGTCGTTGCTAAAAATGGGCAAGAAGCCATTGATTTAGCCCAAACCCACAAGCCGGAATTAATCCTTATGGATATCCGAATGCCAGTGATGAATGGAATGGAAGCAACTAAGCAACTACGAACAATGCCGCAATTTAAACATACTCCCATTATCGCTCTGACTGCCTACACTGGTGAAAAAGCCGAAGAACAACAAATGATGGTAGGTTGCACTACCCATTTATCCAAGCCAATTGTTACTAAGGAACTGTTTGCTATTTTGAAGGAGTATTTGGATTAAACTCGATGATCAGGTTTTTCTGCCTTTGCTATTATATATAGCGTTTTCCGATTGGATAAAGTACAATCTCCCCTAAATCCCCTCCTTAATTAAAGAGGGGATTTGTACCTGACGCAATCGGGTAAACGCTATAGTGTTTCCCGATTGGATAAAGTACAACCTCCCCTAAATCCCCTCCTTAATTAAAGAGGGGACTTGTACCTGATGGCTTTTCACCCATTCCATGACACTTTCCAACGCTTCTTTTAATTTGGAAGGATCATTCCCGCCGCCTTGTGCCATATCTGGTCGTCCACCGCCTTTACCACCGATTTGTTGAGCGACATGTTTCATTAAATCTCCCGCTTTTATTTTGTCTGTGGTGTTTTCAGTAACACCAGCGATGAGTAGGATTTTATCTCCCTGCACCGTAGCTAATATGATGACAGCCGTTTTCAATTTGTTTTTTAGTTGATCTAATGTACTGCGGAGTTGCTTTTTATCCATCTTATCTAATTGGGCTGCTAATACTTTGATGCCGTTGATATCTATGGCTTGGTTGGCTAAGTCGTTGCCTTTACTGAGAGCAATTTTTTCTTGTAGTTTACTGTTTTCCTTTTCAAGATGACGATTTTGCTCAAATAATTGAACAACGCGAGTTTCTAGTGATTCACGCTTTGTTTTAAGTAAACTCATGATTTTATTTAGGGTATTATCGGTATCTGTCACCCAGTCAAGAGCGCGATTACCAGTAATCGCTTCGATTCGTCGTATTCCTGCGGCTGTACCCGTTTCAGCCACAATTTTGAATAAACCAATATCACCTGCATAGTGAACATGTGTACCACCACATAATTCTGTCGAGAAATCACCGATAGAAAGTACCCGCACTTGTTCCTCATATTTTTCACCAAATAATGCCATCGCACCACTATTCATTGCTTCTTCTAATGCCAGGATGCGCGTTTGTACTTGGGTATTGTGCAGAATTTGTTGATTAACAAGCCGTTCAATCTGAGTAAGTTGTTCTGAGATTACCGGTTCAAAGTGAGAAAAATCAAAGCGTAAACGTTCTGAATCGACAAGGGAGCCTTTTTGCTTAACATGTTCTCCCAAAATTTGCTGTAAAGCAGCGTGCATCAAATGGGTAGCGGTATGATTACGAGCGATACTTTGACGTGCTGGGATATCAATCTTTGCTTGTAATTTATCGCCAATCTGAATTGTACCAGCCGTGAGTTTACCTAAATGGATATGTGCTTTTCCCTTCTTTTTGGTGTCTTCAACTTCAAAGACAGCATCGCTTTGGACTAACAATCCTTTATCACCAACTTGTCCACCCGATTCGGCATAAAATGGGGTATGCTCTAAAATAACTTGCCCTTGTTGTCCCATGCTCAAACTTTCTACAGAATCTCCTTCATAAAACAAAGCTGTGACGATGCTCTCATCTTGCACATTTTCATAACCGGTAAATTCACTTTGATAATCGGTGCTTTGGGCTTGTTCACTATAATCAACATTAAACTGATTATCCGCACCACTACGGGCGCGTTGCTTAGCCATTTCTTGATCAAAGCCGACCATATCTAAGGTTAAACCACGTTCTCTCGCAATGTCTCCCGTCAAATCGGTGGGAAAACCATAAGTATCGTATAATTTAAATATAGTCTTTCCGGGAATGATGTTATCTGGTAAATCAGCAATAACTTGTTCTAATAAACGCATACCGCGATCTAAGGTTTCGTCAAAACGTTCTTCTTCTTGTTTGAGAATACGTTCTATTAACGCCTTGTTTTTACTTAATTCTGGATAAGCAGTTCCCATTTCTTCATCTAGGGTATTTACTAAACGATAAAAAAATGGTTCATACAATCCTAGTTTATGTCCATGTCGAATCGCACGACGAATAATACGTCGTAACACATAACCGCGCCCTTCATTAGAAGGCACAATACCATCCATCACCAAAAAGGTACAAGCCCGAATATGGTCAGCAATAACACGCAGCGAATTATTGTTTAAATCATTGCAATCCGCCAAATCCGCCACCGCTTTAATTAGCGATTGAAATAAATCAATCTCATAATTGCTATGTACGCCTTGCATGACTGCTGCCAGTCTTTCTAAACCCATGCCGGTATCGACAGAAGGTTTAGGCAATGGTGTTAATTGTCCCTGAGTATCACGGTTATACTGCATGAAAACAAGATTCCAGATTTCAATATAACGATCTCCCTCTTCATCGGAACTACCCGGTGGGCCTCCCGCTATTTTTGGCCCATGATCATAAAAGATTTCTGAACAAGGGCCGCAAGGCCCTGTATCGCCCATTGACCAAAAATTGTCTTTTTCACCACAACGGGAAAAACGAGCGGGATCGATTTTTATTTCTTTTAACCAAATGTACGCGGCTTCATCATCTTGCTCATAAACAGTAATCCATAATTTATCAGCGGGCAATTTAAGAACATCCGTTAAAAATTTCCACGCAAAAAAAATTGCATCCCGCTTAAAATAATCACCAAAACTGAAATTGCCAAGCATTTCAAAAAAGGTATGATGACGGGCAGTATAACCAACATTTTCTAAATCATTATGTTTACCCCCAGCACGTATACAACGTTGGCAACTCGTGGCTTTTGTATAGTTGCGTTGTTCAAGTCCCAAAAAAGTCTCTTTAAACGGTACCATGCCTGCGTTGACAAATAATAAAGTGGAATCATTAGCAGGTACTAAAGGAGCACTTAAGACATTAGTGTGTTCTTTAGATTTAAAATAATCTAAAAAAGTTTGACGTAATTGAGAAACAGTATTAGTCATAATATTTATTTTAAAAATCAGTGAATCAAATTTTGAACAAAATTAAACAGATTTAACGATCCTATCGTTGCCATTTTCAGATAGATATTTTGGTATTACCTTTTCTGATAACTTTTATTTTTCTAAACATCATATAATAAAGGACTAATCGTAGTAACGACAAGGATTTTTCTGATTATAACGAATTTTGGGGACACCCCCCTAACCCCCCGTACACAACCCCCCGTACACAGGAGGAAGTCCCAAAATAGAAAAAGCAAAGTGTCGAATGATGTTTGGTTCCACCCGTGTACGGGGGGTTAGGGGGGTGTCCCCAAAATCTGTTACAATCAGGGATTTTTTATGATAAAGGAGTCCAAACTTTAGTTTGGCAATGTCCAAAATAAATTTTGGACTCTAAAAACTATTGGAATGTTTTTTGCTTAAATGTATAACTTTTTGTTATTTAAAATATTGTTAAATATAAAAATCAGATTGAAACATCCAGATAAGGAATCTATAAGAAATAATTTGCCCAACTGTTGAGTCAAACCTGACAGGTTTTTAAAACCTGTTAGGTTTAAGATTCGGATTTTATTTAATCCTCATTCCTTAAGAGAAGACTTGTCACTGTTTTATTCCCCTCTAGGGGTGTGTAAAATGCTATACTTACTCTGAGAGTAATAGGCAGCATCCTGCCAAAAATACCGATATCCCGAAAATCCAAAGAGAGGTTTCAACAATTACATCAATTTGTTGTGTATCGAATGTAACACCTGAGAGATAAGTCGTCGAAATCTCTGCAAAATATGAGGCTGCTATCATTAAAACTGTAATTGTTGCTCCCCCAACTATCACCTTCAAAATCTTTAGCTTAGAACTAGAAATAAATAATTCTCCTACAGCCGCAGCACTTATAGCAGTTGCAATAAGAAGTAATTCACCATGCGCGATCAATTGACTTAAAGAATCTAATTTTCCCATTGTTTCTAAACTGAGTGCGCTGAGTATGATAGGAAGCAAAGTAATGATGATACTAAATATAAACCAACGTATGAGTTTCCTTATACCATGACCTTTTGAGGAGGTAAATTTATATTGTTCTTGATTTATTTCCATATTTCATTTTTTTAATCTTTAAAAAGCGCCCCGACATTTTAACACGGCTGGGACAGTTTTCAGTAATAATTTAATATCACCAAAGAAGGATTGGGTGTTAATATACTGTAAATCCATTTCTACTTGTTGTTGAAAGGGAATTTCTGATCGACCAGATACTTGCCAAATACAAGTGATTCCAGGTTTTACTTCTAAACGTTGACGTTGATAAGCATCGTATTTTGCAACTTCAGAGGGTAAAGGAGGACGTGGCCCCACCAAAGACATATCTCCCCATAGTACATTCCAAAATTGTGGGAGTTCATCAATGGAAAATTTGCGAATAAAAATACCCATGTGAGTCATACGTGGATCATTTTTCATTTTAAATAACACGCCCCCCGACATTTCATTATTTTTCATTAATACGGCTTTATGCTGTTCTGCATCAATAGACATAGAGCGAAATTTCCACATTTTAAATAATTGGCCTCGTTTACCAACACGGGTTTGGCAAAAAAATATTGGGCCTGGTGAATCTATAATAATGAGCAAAGCAATTATTAGTATAAATAATGCGAATAGGATCAGAAAAATTGCAGAAACCACAATATCAAAAAGGCGTTTTATAAAAGAACCACTGTATCGTGCATTAAAATAGAGTAATCTTTGCCAGTGAAAACGACCATATTGCAGGGAAGTAGTTATTATGTTTCGTATCGTGTTGTGTTGCATAAATTTATCTCATCAATTTCCATATATAATGTGGTAATGGTACTTGACGCGCCCCTTCTAACCAAGCTTTATAAGTATCTAATTTCATAGCTAAAATTTTAATTAAAAATTAGTGTGTCCAGAAAAATGCTGTTGTAAATGTTTAAAACTCTTTAAAATAAATAATTTATCTCATGAAGTCCAAAGCTTCAGCTTTGGCAAACAAAGTTTAGTTAAAATAAAAAAATTCAAAATTCAAAATTCTTTCATCCATATTAAGGAGTTTAATGATGACTCAAAAAATAGCACTAGTTACTGGTGCTAACCGAGGCATAGGCTTAGAAGCGTGTCGACAATTGGCAAAACTCAATATCACTGTGATATTGGGCAGTCGTGATAGCAGCAAAGGACAGCAAGTCTCACGCCAACTCGAAAAAGAGGGAATAAGTGTTGTATATCATCAACTGGATGTGACAAATGAAGAGAGTGTCAAACAAATGGAAAGCTTTGTCCGCGATCAGTATGGACACTTAGATATTTTAGTGAATAATGCAGGGATATTTCCTGATAATCCAATGAAAAATGCCTTTGATAGCACTGTAGATATTTTACGTACTGCAATGGAAACCAATCTGTATGGCCCTTTTCGCCTTTGTCAATTATTCATTCCCATGATGACAAAAAATAATTATGGACGGATAGTAAATATGTCTAGTGGAATGGGACAGTTAAGCGACATGAATGGCGGTTGCCCTGCCTATCGGACTTCAAAAACTGCCTTAAATGCGCTTACACGACTATTTGCTGATGAACTCAAAGACACCAATGTCTTAATTAACTCAATGTGTCCCGGCTGGGTACGTACAGACATGGGAGGACAGAATGCGGATCGCAGTGTTGAAGAAGGCGTAGATACCGTCATTTGGTTAGCTACATTGCCTAACGACGGGCCATCAGGTGGATTTTTTCGTGATCGTCAACCAATTCCCTGGTAAGAATTAAGACAATCTTAAGCTTTAAACCAAACCATTAAGCACCCAATTAGTACAAAAACCTGACAGATTTTTAAAACCTGTCAGGTATCAATATAGTATGGTCATGAAATAATTTCCCTATATCTCTAATTTTTGGGACACCCCCCTAACCCCCCGTACACGGGTGGAACCAAACATCATTCGACACTTTGCTTTAATTTTTCTATTTTGGGACTTCCCCCTGTGTACGGGGGGTTAGGGGGTGTCCCCAAAATTCGTTATAATCCGTATAATTCCACCGGTGGTAAGTAAGCCAAAACGGGACGTTATTTCGTGACCATTCCTTAGGTACTTAAAAAAAGTAGTTATCTGGAAATTTCTCTGTAATCATCATGACAGGTTGACGATTAGAAAAAACGCGATATGTGCGAGATAGCAGTTTATCTGCTTCTTTAATCTCAAAATAATCGGACAAATATCCAGCAGGTTCCTTGGCATAATTAACGATTTCTTTAAATGTTTCCGTTTTATGTTTTACCCAAAGTTTTCCAATAGGAATATGAGATTCGATGAGTTTTTTTCTAAATTTTTCTTCAACTCGTTTGAGTACAATCATAGAATTTGCATAAAGCCAATTCTGCTGACTTATTTTACCTTGAAGTAATATTTGTCTTTTCATCACTTCAGTGCCTACTTTGATTTCTAAAGGCAGAATATCTTCTGTCACTGAAATGATTTCCTCAGATAATTTAATAACGCCAATTGGTTCATTTAGAAAAACTTCTAATATATTTGTTAAAGTACCATCAGCTATTAATAAAATTTTTTGAAAAGGACTTAGCATCGATGGATCGATTTGCTTGTCTTTCAAAGATTCGTGCAAATCTGTCTTAAATACATCTGTGATTTTTTGCATTGGCATTATACTTACATAAGTAGTCATTAAGTACAACAAATTGGGAGATTGAACGGATTAATTTTTCTCAATTAATAAAAATCCACCTATTTTTTGATGCTTTTTTTTCTGGATAGATTTTTCTCGTTCCACAGCGTTGGAATGCTTATAGTAATACTCCAACGTCACTTTTTTTAATCCGTTCAAACCCTAATCTGTTGTGTTAATCTGATGTTACGCAGATAGTTTCCAAACTTTCGTTTCAAATTCATTTTGCCAACTGGAGTGCAACCATCATAAATTTTGCACGAAGATATTCACTTTTGGAAGTGCTGTCTGTAACATCAATTAATAAAAAATACAAGAGATTTTACTTTTCAATTTCAGCCAATGCAGATGTATCTGCTGTTGTCTCTTCAATGGGCGGAATAATGTCGCACAATACACCTATTTTTTCTAAACCATTTTTATACTTAAGAGCAACCTCATGGGTTAAATTTTTTCTAATAACATGCGGCTTTTTTAGTAACTTTGGTATCTTTTTAAGATCAATATCGAAAACAAGTGCCAATTTTTCATGCGTTATTTCTTTATCATATCCTTCCTCAATTTTTCCAAGGAGGACTACTTTGTAAATTTTATCTGCCATTGAAAATCCTTATAATCCAAAGCTAAAGCTTTGAAGGTTAAAGTTTTTGCGCGCAAAAACTTTAACCTCCAAAAGACTCCAGAAATTGTTTCATTGGAGTTCAAAGCTTCAGCTTTGAAAGTTTAGCAAATTAATTGACTCGCTGTGCTAATTCTCCACTCTTATAGCGTTGGAACATCACTTCTAAAGAAGTGGCTTCGATTTTAGAAGCATAACCAGCGCAACCAAAAGCTTCATAACGAGATTTGCAGATGCTCATCATTCCCTTCGTGGCTTCCTTAAGGAATTTGCGTGGATCAAAAACCGATGGATTCTCCGCTAAAAATTTGCGGATAGAACCCGTGGAAGCCATACGCAAGTCGGTATCAATATTGACTTTATGCACACCATGTTTAATGCCTTCCGCAATTTCTTCCACTGGCACGCCGTAAGTTTGCCCCATATCACCGCCATAATTATTGATGATTGCGAGCCAATCTTGCGGCACTGAAGAAGAACCATGCATGACTAAATGGGTATCTGGAATACGCGCATGAATTTCCTTAATGCGATCAATCGCCAAAATGTCACCTGTTGGTGGGCGTGTGAATTTATAAGCCCCATGACTGGTACCAATCGCAATGGCAAGCGCATCAACACCTGTTTGTTTCACAAAGTCAGCGGCTTGTTCGGGATCAGTCAACAATTGTTCACGGTTTAATTTACCTTCCGCGCCAGAACCATCTTCTTCACCTGCCATACCACTTTCCAAAGAACCTAAACAACCCAATTCACCTTCCACAGACACGCCACCTGCATGAGCCATATCGACAACTTGTTTTGTTACAGCAACATTATACTCATAACTCGAAGGCGTTTTCATATCTGCCTCAAGAGAACCATCCATCATCACAGAGCTAAAACCACTTTGGATAGAACGCAAACACACTGATGGCTCAGAACCATGATCCTGGTGCATGACAATAGGAATATGTGGATAAGCTTCTATGGCAGCGGAAATGAGATGACGTAAAAACTGTTCACCCGCATAAGCACGCGCACCTGCTGAACCTTGCATAATAACAGGGCTATCTGTTGCATCAGCCGCTTGCATAATCGCATGGACTTGTTCCATATTGTTGACATTAAATGCCGGTAATCCATAACCGTTTTCCGCCGCATGATCGAGCAGTTGACGCATAGAAATTAGCATAAAAGTCCTCCAGTTAGTTAATGTAGAATAAAAAATAAAATTGACGTTCAAAAAATACTTGAAGTCAAAAGTTTGAGGTTTTTAAAACCTCGGCATAAAAAAAATGGTTTCTGGTTTTCATAGTTTATCATTCATTTGCCAATTTCAATACCTTTTTTTTCTATGGCATCAGAAATTCTAAAATTTTCTTGTTCCAACGCTCTAGCGTTGGAATGCTTATGGTGACGCTCCAGCGTCACTCCTTATAAAAAATATTTATAAATGTGATATAAATTTTTCTGATTGTAACAGATTTTGGGGACACCCCCCTAACCCCCCGTACACGGGTGGAACCAAACATCATTCGACACTTTGCTTTTTCTATTTTGGGACTTCCTCTGTGTACGGGGGGTAGGGGGTGCCCCAAAATTCGTTATAATCAGAAATTTTTTCGTACACATCCTTTAAAATCGAAACCATGTTAATATTATCTAAAGCAATTAAACAACTTGCATCAGAAATGACATTAGGCATTGTTCTCCCACATCTATACTGACAAACACTGGTAATTTTAGTTGTAATAAGTTTTGTTGCATGATAATTTTTCCTTGATAGCTCGTTTTAAATGTGTCGTCATTATTCATATCAATTTCCAGAAGGTGCTGAAATTCCTAATTGTTTGCCCAAATAATTCAGTAAATCACGCCGCATCATACATAGGCTCCTCTGGCATTATACGTACTATAGACGTTCAGATAAATAGTTTCACAAATCAAAAAAATTATTGCTGATTTTTCAATAAGTTAAAATATATCAGTGTGAAATTATTTACCTGAAAAACTATATATGGGTTGCTGTTAATAATAAATGTATATAGTTTTTCACATAAATAATTTCACACACCAAACCTGATAGGTTTTAGAAACCTGTCAGGTTTTTTGAAGTTATTTGTCTGAATGTCTATAGGTTCTTCTAAGTCACTCTCCGAATCCGTATATAATGGATCAAGATTCTCCTTGCATTATGTTTGTTTCAGCCATATCAATTAATGCGCTGGCTAATAATCGACGTGCTTCTTGAAGATTGTTACCAAAGCTAATGGTGCCAGGAAAATCTAAAACTTCGGCATGAACACCTTCATCAAGAAATTTATACATTGCTTTGTAAGTCAACATAATTTTTACTCTTTTTTCAAGTGGGTGAAGTGCTTTAAAAAAATTTTTGGCGGATTTTTTATTTTAAATAACAAAACTCTTGTAAAATGGAGTAGCCATTTTAAAGTCTCCAATGAATGTTTGAGACAAAACCAAATATCCACTTGCCTACCTTACCTGGCTAGATAAAATTGAACACTTTAATTTCAACAACAATTGCTCGTTCTATTTTTTCAACATCAATAACTTTTTCAGCAGCCAAATCAGCAAATAAACGTACACTCTTGAATTCAATCGTAAAAGGATCATGAGTAATTGTCCAACCTTCTTTAGTCAATGCGTGTTTCACTTGACTATAATATCGCGTCGTGGCATAAGTTTCTCTCTAAAAATGTCTGAATCAGGATTGACAGGATTTTAGAATTTTCAAAATAAATTCCCTTGTTATGTGATTAATTCTGTTAATTCTGATTCTGACATATTAAGTTTTATAAAACTAACTGTGTAAAGGTGGTGGATAAGGCATTTTTCTACCACTTGAATCTGTTGCTGTTAAATGAAGGTTATGCCGGCGCATGAAATCCTGCGCTTTTTGACGAATGTAAGCCATTTGTTCTTCAGTTGACATTGATTCAGTTTCTTTTTGCGATTTTGCTCTCCATTCGAGAACTTCTGCTAGTGATTTATCAATTTTCAGAGCCATTGTAGCTTACCTCCATAGGAGTTATCAGTTGCAGTGGTTTGGTATAACCGTTTAACATATTAATTGCATTTACTTTCTTTTGACGATGTACGTTGGCAATGTGTCGTAAATTCCAACTAACTACAAAATCCAGTTCATTGACAGTTGCAATAGCAACGTGTTGTGCATCATAAAGTGCTTTTGGTGGCAAAATCTTATTGTCCAGATAAGCATTGGCTAACTGACTGCTAGACGATTCTAATAACAGAATTTCATTCACCAGTATCTGTCTTGCCATAATCAAATTGAACGCTGACATTGACACCTGTGGTTACCCATTCCATTTAGATTACACCAGTGTGAAATTAACGACTTTTTGCTTGAAGTTGATAGTAAAGATAAATTGGCTCAAAATATTATTGCCAATGAAACCATTTATCCCTAAATTTTCTTTAATGGCTCCAAATTCAATTTCTACAGCTTCAAATTCAAATTCATCAATAATTATTTTATCCACTGGCTGACATAATACTTCTTGTTTTCCCGTACCGATCCCAAATAGACGTTTAATTAAAGCCGGTTTGTGATAGTCAAATTCGACTAAATCAATATCTATCATTGTACTTGATGAACCAGTATCTATAATGCAGTCAGGAATAATAATGATTTTTCCGCCGTAAATAATTGTTATGTTTACCCAAATTAAATCTTGTTTCCATTCAAACTTCATTCAAGATTCCTTTAAGTGGCACATTTTCCACAATGAATTCTGCTGGCGTACTAGGAAGTGAATAGAGTACTTCTTTTCCTTGGTGACTATACATTTGATACGCTTGGCGAATTTCTTTGGCATCCTCACTCACCATCATAATTTCACCTTCTAGTATCTTGGATTTATTTGAAGAAATTGGTTCTTCTTTGATATTACCCAGTAAAATAAATTTATCAGGGTAAAGTGCTTTGATTTTAGCCCATTTCATGAGTTTTTCCTGTTCCATTTTCTGCTTGATTTAAATGATTTAAAGGGTTAACCGGATAAAACCTTTTTTTACTCCTTATCCAATATTAAAAATTGAGTTCGCCTTGTCCTTCATCTCGTAATTTCCACTGATTCTCTCCTAACCTAATTGCAGTATCTTCCAAAACATTTAAAATAATTTGATTTTCTGGTGTTGTGCCATTTTTTAGCAAAGGCATGATATGTAGTACGATTTCATCAAAGGTTAGATGTTTTTTCTCTAATGCTGCACGGCGTAGAAACGAGATGAGGTAATATTTGATACGCAAACGTTCATCAATAGAGGTTTTGAATTTGGTATTTTTGTGAATCCTAAATTTTTCTGATTCCTCATCATAATCAAAAGTTTGCATCAAAATAGGTGTTAAGTCACTGTATTCTTTTTTCAGTAAATCTAAAAATCCTAACTCCAAACCCTTAATAATCAATTCATCATTGATTTGTTCTAATGTCGCACCATTGTGTTTAGCAATGACACCTTCAATGGTTTGCATGATGATTTCGCCAATGTTCATGCCTAAATTGGCTTTTAAAATCGCTTTGGGATGGCGGACTTTTTTGAAATTAATAATCAATTGTCCAGACAATACCGTAAAGGGATTTTGCCGTTTTTTGAAACTGGTTTGTCCATTGGATTGTTTCACCGCACCTGCATATTCAAAACCACACCGTTCCGCAGTATCAATAATTAAATGCCAAAATTCAGGGTCTTTATGGGCAAAGACAAAACTCATCCAACGGTCAAATTTCAATACACGGTACATTTCTTCAATGGATTTTGCAATCAAAGTGTTATATTCCGTTTTGGTTTTGTCATGTTCGCCGCCTTCAATTGCTTCTTGTGCATAATCTTCCGCAGTCACCGGCAAATCTAACCAACCATTCCACATGGTAGATAAATCCAAATATGGGATTTTTTTACCGTATGGTGGATCGGTATAAATATAGTCAACACTCCCATTTTTCAGAAAACTTAAATCAGTCGCTGTGCCTTTAATCACTTGCAAGCGATCAATTGTTTGAGCATTGATTTTAGATTGCATTTCACGTTTGGCAGCCACCACTTTTTTAAAACGTAATTCAAAATATTTTAAAACATCAATATCAACGTACTTTGGCGCAATGCGATAACGATAATATCTAAATGCACTAGCATCTCCTTGCCCATCTTTGGTCGCAACCTTAGAGGTATGATAAGTCAGATTAGTTTTCGTTAATAAATTAGAAAACATCAAAAGTAAAGATTTTCTAATACTTGCATCTTTTTGCTTCAAAATCAGATGTTTTAGAAAAGCCAATTGTGCCTTTTGTTTAGAACTAAATAATTGTTCAATGGTTTCTACATCCGAGTTTTTAGGCAAAACCAATCCCGTAGGATAAGGGTATTTTTCTAAAGCCCGTGCAATTTCCTCGTCTGTGCTTGGACATTTTTTTTCAAATTGATTTTTAAGTTGTTCAAAGGCTTGTCCTAATTTTTCCAAATCAACCGGCGTTGCCAAACTATCTACCAAAAAAAACGACATTGGATTTAAATCCAGATGAATTGCACGGCGGTCAGTCATCATCGCCTCAATCGCAGTCACACCACTACCGCCATAAGGATCAAGCACTAAATCATCAGGACGACTGAAATGACGGATATATTCTTGTACTACATTCCAAGTTTGTTTGGTAAAGTAGCCATGTACGCCAAAATGGCGTTTAGCGGCACGTTTTCTAACCGGTAATTCATCTAATAGTGGACGATCTAAGTAATCAAAATCAGTTTCTTTGACTTGAAAACTTTTGGCATGATGTGCTGTTTCATAGACAAAATGTTTTCCACTTTGAAATGCACTGGGCGCAAGATAATTCTGTAAAGTTTCCCAATGATATTGAACTTCTGCAAGATGAAAGGATAAAACTGGTTTTTCGGTATCTTGCCTAAATAAAACAAACTCATAGCCATTGCATAAAGCAAAATATTTAGTTCGCACTTCGGGATGAATGGCATAAGAATAAACTTGTTCAATATGTTCACCGGTTTTAATTTCTTCTGTCGGTGCTTTGGCATCCAACACCCAGGCATAATTATCTGCCACTTTTAGCAAATAATCAGGAATCAATTTAATTTTCCGTTTTTTGGAACCGATTTTTATAAATGGATGTTCCAAAGATTTACTGCGTACAATATGCTGATTGTCATAACCCAATTGCTGTAAAATTGGTAAAATCAACACTTCTCGCACACTGTCTTCTTTAAAATCAGGAGAATTTAATTGAGAAAAATCGAAATTTTCTAAAATGAATTCTGTCATTTTATTTACACTAACTCATTAAATATTAAATTATAGTAGATGTGAATTTGAAAGTGCTATTGATGGCACTTTAACTTTCAGCCATGAAATTGATTTCTTGGCTATTCGTTATTTGTTTTACCTCCTTTGGTTGAAATAAAAGTTAAAATTTGAGGAAAGTTTTTCAGGGTATAAAATATACCAAATCAGAGCATGAGTATCCGCTACGATAGATGCCATAATTACAATGTACCTCCCCACATCTCGCGGCGAGCTTCAGCAATATCGGCTTCGGTGATATGAATATTCAAGTCAGCACATAAGCCTTCAATACTACGACGTTTTTGTTTGGGTTTATTTTTTGCACCAAAAACTCAGCAAAATCTAGTAATTCCTGTTTTTTTTCTGGAGGCAAAAAATGCAATTTTTCTAATATAACTTGTTGAGTGTTTGTATTTATCATCTTGTTTTACCTTTGTTGACAGATTTGCTTTAAAAATTTCCTACAGGGGAATCATTGTTGCCCTGTTTTCAGATACTGCTTGGGGAATCAGCACAGTTTGAAATAATTGCTGGAAAATGATGAATTGATTAATTTTTGCTAAAGCAATCAGCGGACTGGTATTTGAGACAACAAGCATTATTGTGCCTCAATCACTTTTCGTAATTGAGAGACTTGCTGCGCTAATTCTTCTTCACTTAAGCCATCAATTGGAATACCTTTACTCCACAACAATTCTAAAAAACCTCTATAACCAATATTTAAAATGTCTCCACATTCTTGAATAGACAAATGACCATTCAAATATTCCCAAATAACTAATCCCACTTGTAATATTTCTTTAATAGGTTCAATTTGTTGCTGATGCGCCTCTAAAATAATATCTGGAATTTTAAAGGTAATCGCTGCTTCATTATTTTTTATTTTTCCTGTTAGCATAAAATATTTACCTCTTGTGCAGATATCGTTTTTACCCTTAATATCAACATCATAATAAGGCTGACGAATAAGGTTATGTTTGTCGTTAAATTTTTCATGGTTGTGTCCTATAAAAATGTTGTTAAAAACTATTGCGACATGGATTAATCACGTTAAAACCTTCAAGCTGAACGGTATGACATAGCACTTCATCAGCCGCAACAAAATACCATCCCTCCTCAGCGAGAAGACGAAAAGCAGCAAAATGTAAAGCATCAAGCGTTCTGAGTCCTTCAGTTTTTCCATACTTTTTCAATAAATATTCTGCCTCAAAAGCGGCAGGTTGACTTAAGGGTTCAACATTAAAAGTACTATATTCAGCTTCAAAACCCTCTATTGCTGATTCCAATTGATTATCATTGATGATATGTGCCCGATATTTTCGGAACAAAGCACTAATAAATTCAATTCGTGCCAGTTCCAAAATCCAAATTTCATTATTAGAATCGTTTATTAAAGCGGTGACTCGTTCAGTACCCTCTTCAACATGAAAATATTTCACTAACGCAGAAGTATCAAAAAAAAGAATCACAATCTTTCCTCACGTTCCCGAATAATATCCTCTGACAAATTGCCTTGACAAATTGCTAAGGCTTCCCTTGTTTTAAGATAGCCCGTTTTTAATCTTGGTGGCGAGCTTTGTGTCTGCTTCGTTAGCATTTGAACAAAATTATGTACAATAATCAAATCCATAGCCGATAATTGTTCAATGTTTTCTATTAATTGCTGTCTTAATATCATGTTACTATATGACCTTTAATTGATATTGTTGTTTATTAATTTACACTAGATATTTCAAATTCCATCAACAACCACTAAATGAATCTTGGTAATAGTTGCTCTGCCTTGCGGTATCCACAGTAACAATCTCATTTTCCATTCTTCCCGTTAGCATAAGATATTTACCTCTTGCACAGATATCGTTTTTGCCTTTAATATCAACATCAAAATAGGGCTGACGAATACTGAGTTTCTCCTTTATTTTACTAAAGATTTTATGTCAAAAGTAAGGCAAAATCATCTATCGTACAGTCATCAAAAAAATATTTATTTAAAGCCTAAATTTCTATTCAAGTTGGTATACCTCTCGCTGGAATATTGAGTGTTGATGCCGCCTTCAGCAATCCATTATCCAGAGTGTAAAGCATTGTTGCACCATAATTTTTTGATATAGCAAGATGTAGCGCATCGCCAGCCCTCAATCCAGTTTGATACTGATGTAAAAAGTGTATTGCCAATTCAAAATCGGTAGCTGTTGGTATAATGATATTAAAAGAATCTTTAATTTCTTGTTCAAATAAAGCAAATATTTTTAATGCTTGTTCTTCAGTTAATTCCTGCATTCGTACTCGACGCGCCAACATGCTCACAAATTCAACTCGTGTCCATTGGCTAATTGTAAGGGATTCTGATAAACCGATTAAAACCGCTTCAACTTTGGAACTGGTCGCTTCAGTGATATATCTTGGTATGATGAAACTGGTATCAAAGTAAACCATTAGTAGCCCTCATCACGTATTTGGCGGATAATTTCTACACTTGGCGTTTTTGCCATTGGCAACGTTGCACGAAATTCTGCTAAAGAGCGTAATGGTTTTAGCTTTTTTTTCACCGAAGAGAGACGGATAATCGGCTCACCCAAACGGATAAGGGTAATATCTTCTCCCGTTTCTACCCGATTGAGAATTTGATTGAAATGTGTTTCAAATTCGGTAACGCTGATATTAAGCATTTATAATCTCCTTATTTCTTTATTATTAACTGATGTTACGCAGATAGCTTTCAAACTGGAGTGCAAAATTGAGGACACCCCCCTAACCCCCCGTACACAGGGGGAAGTCCCAAAATAGAAAAATTAAAGCAAAGTGTCAAATGATG
>JAUCGK010000303.1 GCA_030378085.1 Candidatus Parabeggiatoa sp. HSG14 | reverse complement strand
GTGCAAGCAATTACCGCCATTAAAAAGAATCAAAGTAATTTTTGTGCCAACTGGCTTGGTGCAGCACTCTTCATGGGTACAATATTCTTATTCGTTAAAATTATTGAATTTTCTGAAAAAATCTCCGCCGGAATCAGTATGAGTACCAACCTCTTTTACATGTTCTACCTCTCCTTAACCTTCTTTCATTTTATGCACGTTATTCTTGGCATGATTATTCTAGCGGCAATCTTATTGAAAACTCGGCAAGGTGGATATAGTGCCACTAATTATACTGGCGTTGAAACTGGAGCTTCTTATTGGCACATGGTTGATTTAGTTTGGATTATTTTATTTCCTTTGGTTTATATTATTCACTAAGTAACGTATGTAATTAATATCGACAACTAGACCTGACAGGTTTTGGAAACCTGTCAGGTATGATTCAACATTGTCGAATTTATTTCATGCACATTCCAAATGACACATTCCTCCACCATCTCATGGTCAATTCTCATTTTACTCACCATATTTATTTTTATATTTGGTAAGCTAAATTATTTTTTTTGGGGATTTTCGCTTGACATAAAATTAAACTTGGGTATACACTGTGCTTGTAAGGCTTGGTTTAAAAAACACTTTGCCCACCCAACATTTTAATCTAACTTATAGAAATTTATGAATATTTTTCAAAATTCGGTATTAAATAAGTATTTAAAAATGCAAGATGAAAAGAAGATTGATGAAGCATATTCTCAATTGACAGCCTATTTTCATAATGCTGAAATACAACAGAATATTAGAAATTCAAAGGAAGAACAATTTCAGGAAGGATTTTTAAGGGCACTCTTTGTTAAGATTTTAGGATATACGCTTAATCCGCAACCGAATTTTAACCTGACGACAGAACTTAAAAATGAAAAAGGAGCAAAAAAAACTGACGGTGCTATTCTGAAAAATGGTAAAGCTTTAGCCGTAATTGAACTAAAAGGAACAGAGACCAAAGACTTAGACAAAGTAAATAATCAGGCATTTAATTACAAAAACAATCATACCGATTGTATTTATGTCATTACTTCAAACTTTGAGAAACTGCGTTTTTTTATTCATGATGCGGTTGCTCATATTGAGTTTAATCTGTTTACGCTGACAAAAGAAGATTTTAAAATACTTTGGCTTTGTCTGAATGCTGAAAATCTATTGGGTGGTGTTCCAGCCAAAATAAAACAAGACAGTATAATAGTTGAAGAAAATGTAACCAAACAACTTTATAAAGACTATTCTACGTTTAAAAATGAACTGTGGCAGAACATCTGCAAAAATCGACCTGATTTAGATAAACTGTTACTATTCAAAAAAACTCAAAAATTATTGGATAGATTTCTATTTGTTTTTTTTAGCGAAGATAGTGGCTTGCTTCCACCAAATTCTATTTATAAAATGGTGGAACGCTACGAACAACTGATTGAATTAGATGCCCAAAAACCACTTTATGATATTTTCAAACAATTTTTTGGTTATATCAATAAAGGGCAAGAAGGTAAAACAGCCCATGATGATATTTTTGCATACAACGGTGGTTTATTTCAGCCCGATGAATTATTAGACGGCTTAATAATTGACGATGAGATATTGAAACCCCATGTATTGACAATGACAGCTTACAATTTTCAGAGCGATATAGATGTTAATATATTGGGACATATTTTTGAAAATTCGCTTAACGAAATTGAAAATGTAACAGCACAACTCGAAGGACAGAAAGTTGATAAAAGTAAAAGCAAACGCAAAAAAGACGGTGTTTTCTATACACCAAAATACATCACAAAATACATCGTTGAAAATACAGTGGGGAAACTTTGCGAAGAGAAAAAAGTGGAATTTGGTATTGTAGATGAAGAATACGCCAAAGGACAAAAGAAAAGAAGAAAAGCAATTGTAAAAACCCTGTACGATAATCTGCAAGAATACCGCAATTGGCTTTTGGAAATAACTATTTGCGATCCTGCTTGTGGTAGTGGTGCTTTTTTAAATCAGGCTTTGGAGTTTTTGATATCTGAACATGCTTATATTGATGAATTACAAGCTAATTTATTAGAATCAAGTATTGTTTTTCAGGATGTTAGTAACCATGTGTTGGAGAAAAATATTTTTGGCGTTGATATTAACGAAGAAAGTGTTGATATTGCAAAACTTTCGCTTTGGTTGCGAACCGCACAACGTGGTAGAAAACTTACTTCTTTGAACAATAATATTAAATGTGGAAACTCTTTGATTGACGCTCCCGAAGTGGCAGGAGAAAAGGCATTTAATTGGCAAAATGAATTTCCACAAATTTTTGAAAAAGGTGGTTTTGATGTGGTGATTGGGAATCCGCCGTATGTTGAATCAAATCATATAACAACTAAGGAAAAAAGCTTTTATTATAAAATTTTCAAAACTGCTGAAAACAGAATGAATTTATATGGCCTATTCATTGAAAAAAGCATTAATATTATAAAAGCTGATTCTATTTATGGTTTAATCATTCCAAATTACTGGCTATCTACAGATTATGATTTATTGCTTAGAAAAAAGGTATTTATTGAAAACTATGCATTAAGTGTCTTCAATACTTATCAAGTTTTTACAGATGCTGTAGTTGATACAGTTTTACTAATTGGCAAAAAATGTATTCCATTAAAAGAAACAAACTTAATTAGTATAAACAGGAATTTAAAAACTATTAACGAGAGATTACAGGCTATTGGCAATCAATTAATTTCATATCAGACGAAACTAAGATTTGATTCGTTCAGTGATTTAAAGACATCTTTTAGTACAAAAATCAGTATTAAAAGTAGTATAGTTCTTAGTGACTTATTTATAGTTTCTTTAGGAATTGTTCCTTATAGGGAAGGTATGGGGATGCCTCCTCAAACAAAAGAAATGTGTAAAGACAAGATTTTTCATTCAATTGAAAAAATTGACATTTCATATTTGCCTCTTATAGGTGCAAAACAAGTCCAAAGATATATTTTACGACCGCCCGAATTCTATATAAAATATGGAGCAAACCTTGCAGAACCGAGAACAGAAAGACTATTTAATGGGAATAGATTATTGGTCAATCGAATTTTAGGAAAAAATCATGTAAATGCTACCTATTGTGATGATACAGCAGTCAATAACTCTGATGGATTCAATTTAGTTCCCAAAAGCAATGATGAACCATTAAAGGCAATATTATCAATAATTGCATCTCGTTTCTGTGTATATTATTTTAGAAGTACCAATGTTAACTTAGATAGAGCAGCATTTCCAAAATTAAATGTAAAAACTTTAGCTTCATTTCCTCTTCCCAAATTTAATAACGAAAGTGTTGAAATACTTTCCTGTCGTGCAGACAGTATGCTATCCCTAAACAAAAAGCTACAAACCGAAAAGAATAATTTCTTGAATACTCTTAAAGAAGAAAAAGGCATTGAGAAAATCACTAAAAAGTTAGATGCCTTTTACGAAACAGAATACGATGCATTCAAAAAGGAATTGGCAAAACAAAAAATAAAAATTAGCTTAGGCAGTGAAAACAACGAATGGAGAGAATATTTCAACACAACAACACAAAAAATAAATGAACTCCAAACCCAAATAAACCAAACCGACAAAGAAATAGATAAAATGGTTTATGAACTCTACGAACTCACACCCGAAGAAATTGAAATCGTAGAAAATTCTGTTAAATAGGCATAATTAGCACGTAGGTTGGACTGACTCCGGTAAGTCCAACATTCAATAGTTGGTGTGAAATGGTGTTGGAGTTCGCAAGCTCACCCCAACGAGCTTAATATTTTTAATGTAACAAATGAGGTAAAAATATGGAAGAACTAAAGGCCGTGCATTATGGGGAAATTGAGCTAATCCCCGAAGTAAAGAGTGATGGATATATCTTAAGTGACGGGTCTGCATGTCTGAGCGAACGCGGTGCTGCTAACTTACTTGGTATGAAGCATGTATCTTTAAGAAACATGGTAGCTACTTGGCCTTCAAAAACACTTAAGCAATTCATTAATAACGATTTAAACATGGTAGCTACTTTGGTTAATGTCACTGCAAAAGGTAGTCATTATAATAACAGAAAAATCGTTGTTTATGATAGTGAAATTATTGGAACAATAATTCATGCATACGCTATGGCAGAAGGTAATAATGTTCTCCAAAAAAACCAAATGCATATTGGACGCAGATGTGTAATCTTGTCATGTGCATTGGTAATAACCGCCCTAAAAATAGCTATTCAACAAGCTTGTGGTATAACTCCCAACATCCAACAAACCGTCCAAGAACAATGTATTAAACTGATGAAACAATTTGGTTTAAAAGCTTCTTTTCCCAAAGAAGAACTATACACCAAAAAGGACATCAAAACTTTTTTAGATAGACCAGCAAGCACGGTCAACAGTTACATCAAAAAACACAACATCCCCCACGAAAAATTGGACTATGAAACCATAAAAGCCAATGGTGGTACTGCTACCCACATGAATGGCTACCATGTAATATCGGTTAGTAACATAGCTTTAGGGATGGATTCAGTGGTTGGAATTGAACTGAAAAAACAGATTTTTGGCGACACTGGTACATTGGTCAGAACAGACACCAAAGGCGAAATAGAATGGGAAAAAGTCCTTGCTCAAGTATTTAAAGGGTTTGGATTTTACCACAATTATAGCTTTGGTAGTTACCGAGTAGATTTTTTTGTTGCGGACTTAAACCTCATCCTCGAATGTAACGGTTATCAAAAACACCGTTATTACAACCAAGAAGAAGAAAGACAACGTGAGATATTGTTGAAGCAAAATTACAACATCATCCGCTTTCACCATAAAATAACTTTAGAACAGCTATTTAACGGTATTCTCAATATCAAAATGGGTAAAGTTGTCAAATTGTATGATATTGAACCTCTTTATCCAGAAATTTTGAATAACAATCAAAGTAGACTTTAAAGCGAGCGCAGTAGCTTTGCTGCAACCCACCATTTCCAAATCAATGTCATCGTCGTTTTAACTTACTTATATGAACCTATACTGGCATTAATGAGTAAGAAATCAAATGCTAGACACTGCACGCACCATCGTACTAATTACCAGCAGTTATTTTGTGGTGCAAGCAATTACCGCCATTAAAAAGAATCAAAGTAATTTTTGTGCCAACTGGCTTGGTGCAGCACTCTTCATGGGTACAATATTCTTATTCGTTAAAATTATTGAATTTTCTGAAAAAATCTCCGTCGGAATCAGTATGAGTACCAACCTCTTTTACATGTTCTACCTCTCCTTAACCTTCTTTCATTTTATGCACGTTATTCTTGGCATGATTATTCTAGCGGCAATCTTATTGAAAGCTCGGCAAGGTGGATATAGTGCCACTAATTATACTGGCGTTGAAACTGGAGCTTCTTATTGGCACATGGTTGATTTAGTTTGGATTATTTTATTTCCGTTGGTTTATATTATTCACTAAGTAACGTGTATGTAATTAATATCGACAACTAGACCTGACAGGTTTTGGAAACCTGTCAGGTCTGATTCAACATTGTCGAATTTATTTCATGCACATTCCAAATGACACATTCCTCCACCATCTCATGGTCAATTCTCATTTTACTCACCATATTTACTTTTATATTTGGTAAGCTAAATTATTTTTTTTGGGGATTTTCGCTTGACATAAAATTAAACTTGGGTATGCACTGTGCTTGTAAGGCTTGGTTTAAAAAACACTTTGCCCACCCTACATTTTAATATAACTTATAGAAATTTATGAATATTT
>JAUCGK010000302.1 GCA_030378085.1 Candidatus Parabeggiatoa sp. HSG14 | reverse complement strand
CTGATAATTGGCAACTAATAATTGATTAAAATCAATGGTTCGGACAATTTTTAAACACATAAATTCAATAAATGTAATAGCCTTGTTTTTACAACCTATATTACTTGACTATCTTTTTTTTTAAAAGATTGATGATTATTAAGCGAGAGACGCAAGCATTGCGTCTCTACCAAATTCCATCAATATGTAGAGACGCGATGCTCGCGTTTCTGATGCTCGCGTCTCTGATGCTTGCGTCTCACTCTTGGATTTCACTGTCACAATAAAAAACTTGATAGTCGAGTGTTAAGGCGGTTGCAGCTAAATAAAATACCTTTGTTCTGGTTCCCAAATTCTATTTGGGAACCCATGTTTGGACGCTCCGCGTCCTGCTGGGTATATTTTTTTCCCGCTATCGCCTAAACGTAACTCAGCTAGAAATTTGAGTTTGATTTTAAGTAAGCCTTGTCCAACATAACGCTTCATTTTATAAGGCTAAAAATTGTCTGAACCATTGTAAAATAATTTATAGTCATTGGTAATTTAACGCAAATCTGAAATTTGTCTATACTGAAGCGTTAATTTTTTAGGGAAAAATTTATGAATACTCATAGTAAAGGGTATGCATTATGGCCTGTTGTATTGATTGTTTCGGTTATGTTCATGTTTCCGAAATGGTCTTTAGCGGACATGCTTCATGCAATTACGGCAGGATATACAGGGGAAATAGTCGAGCAATCCAAGAATGAAAAAATTATTCCTCCCATAGTTATTCCTAGCCAATCAAATAACACAAGGTCATATTGGAAACAATTATTGACTGATGGTGAAAATAAGTCTCGTACTAGGAAAGGCAATGAGAAAAAATTTATTACTGTAGATAGGCAAAATGTGAATCAAGAGTTGGCGGAAATCTGTGAAAAAATAGATCGTACCGTCAGAAATTTTTTGGGTTGTGAGATAATTTCAATACTTGCAAAACCAGATCGTGTAGAAAGTTTTAAGGTTAGCCCGAAATGGAACCCTAAAAAGCGAGATAATGCACTAAGCGGATTTCCTATTATCAAACAAGGTGCTGATTTGAGTGGAGAATTGTTGAAAAATTTTCAAACCTTAATTTTTGATAAAAGTAGTTATCTTTTGGAAACTAAAAAACGGTGTTTTTTTCGCCCTAAAGTAGGGTTACGCTTTATCAGAGATGAAAACGAAGTTGATGTTCTTTTATCCTTTTCTTGCGATACTTGGTTATTTTCCTATGGCAAAATCAAAAAATTAGAAGATTTCGATCCGATCAGAAAAAAATTAACTGAAATGAAACGTTTTCTTTTTGAAAACTGATGTTACGCAGATAGCTTCCAAACTGGAGTGCAAAATAAATTTTGCACTCCGATATTCACTTTTGGAAATGCAGTGCGTAATATCAGTTAAAAAGAAAAAATAGTCAATTATAGTATTTTCAGTTTTTTGCTCATTTTTTCCTGATAAAAAAACAAATATTAATGTTTTTGAATTGGGAACTAGTACTTTGTCAAGATGATATTGATGGGTTGTTGGAGTCCAAAGCTTAGCTTTGGCAACACTTTCAAACCTCGAAAGGACTCCACTTGATGACAAAATAAAAAAGTATCCAGAAAAATTTTTTCATTGAAAAAAACCTCTAAAGGTTTACCAAACCTCAAAGGTTTTAATACAGTGTTTTTCTACAGTTATGATGACGGTACGATGTGCAGTTGGTAGGATATTCTAATATTATATTGAATCAACGCAAAAGCGGGTCTGAAATTTGCTTTATCTATAATTTAGCGTTAATTTTTTAAGGAGAAATTATGAATGCTCAGAGCAAAGGGTATGCACTGTGGCTTATTATTGTATTGATTGTTTCGGTTATGACCATGTTTCCGAAATGGTCTTTAGCGGACACGCTTCATGCGATTGTGGCAGGAGACACAAGGGAAACAATGGGATTTATTCCAAATGACATTGCGCCCTCGGTTGAAACGGATTTGAAGAATATTCAGCTTTTGCTAAAACGTATTTCTGGATATACAAACGTGAAAATGACGGAAATGCACCTTTTGCGTGGGAAAGAAAAGGGAAAAGAACTTACTAGGCGCGGTTTAAGAATTGCTTTGGACAAAATGTCTGTTCGTGCAGGAAAGGATGTTGTCTTTTTTTATTATTCAGGACATGGGTTCCGAACAAAAAATAAGCCTTCTCGATGGCCATATATGGTTTTATCTGGTAATTATGCTGAAGAAGAGGCCGTTTCTTTGGATGATGTTATCCAAGAAATTCGTGATAAAAGCCCCCGTTTTTTCATAGTAATGGCAGATTCTTGCAACAATGTTGAGGATATAAGAGAAGAAGAGATTTCCATTTTTGCCAAAGCCGGTGTTATTACTTCCAAGTATATAAAAAATTTGAAAAAAATTTTTGAAGAAAGCAAAGGTTTCATTATTGCTTCTGCCAGCATTCAAACTAAAAAAGCTTATGGAAGTAAAGAAACTGGCGGATTTTTTACGCGTCAATTTCTGAATGTATTAGAAAGTAATTTGAGAGATAGTAGTAATCCCAGTTGGTATACCATTATGCAAAATGCGGGAAATGTTATTCAGGTGAAAGATAAAAATCGTAACATGGTGTTACAATACCCGCAATATGAAATCCAACTCAGAAATTATGTGGTGGGTGAAAACAAGATCACACCAGAACGACCTGTTTTTCCAGTTGACGATAAAAAAGACGATAAATTGGGTGCTTATTATCCTTCTGTTTCTCCAGTTAACAATAAAGTTGACGATAAATTGGTTGCTTATTATCCTTTCAATGGTAATGCACGCGATGAAAGCGGTAACAATCACCATGGAAGAGTCAGGGGAGCCTATTTAACGAAAGATCGGTATGGAAAGTCCAAAAGTGCCTATTTTTTTGATGGTAAAAACGATTATATCTTAATAAGAGATAATTCTTCCTTAAGGATGACAGCAAATGATAACTTAACTGTGTCGTTTTGGGTATACCGTAATTCCACGCCTCGTTATCCAAGCAATGTGCAAGTTGTCCTGGCAAAGGGAGCCGATGGTTCTAAAAATGGTTATTTATTTAGCTGGGCAGGTGGTACTTTTATTGTTAATAAAGGTAGACGTTATCAACTTTCTAAAAGTTTAAAAACGAAAAGATGGTATTTTATCACTGGTGTTATCGACAATCGGGCAAAAACCTTAAAATATTATGTCAATGGTGAACTGGTTGCTACCCGAATAATACCTACACGTTTAGTAGGAAATTATGCTTCTTTGATGATAGGTAAAAACCCTGGTCGTCCTAAAGCTTCCTTTTATGGAAAGGTTGATGATATTCGTATTTATAAGCGTGTTTTATCCAGTAAAGAGATTCAGCAACTTTTTGTATTAAAGGAAAATGTTTCTTCGCGTGGAATGGGGGATCCCTTTAAGTTATGCCGAGAAATTCAAGACACGGGTTGTGGAAAAGAATGTTTAGAATTTTGTGGAGAATTATGCGAAAGAACATGCCCTGAATATCTACCTGACAATAATCTACCAAATAATACATTTATAAATCCTTTCAATTATTAACTGATGTTACGCACTGTACTTCCAAAAGTGAATATTGAAGTGCAAAATTTATTTTGCGAGGGGTTGCACTCTCGTTGGCAAAATGAATTTTGCACTCCCGTTTGGAAGCTATCTGCGTAACATCAGTAAAAAATCGAATATTATAAAGGAAACTAATGACTCCTTTTATATTACATATTTTGTTTTTAAGTCTATTTTTCATACCTACATTGGTATCAGGACTTTTTTATATACATTACCGTTTTTTTTTAAAAGATCATCTCAAAGAGGCCATTTCTGATAAACATCCTATTTCAATGAGAAGAGTTCAGAAGAAAGGTAAAGTATTTGAAGATAGGGAGAGAATACCTTCCAAAGAAGCAGTGGGTTTATTGTTTTTATTAGGTTTTGTTACTTTTACTATTTCTTGGATTACCCATCTTTTCATAACAAGTATCTCTTTTTATTTCTTTCCTCAAACCTATTCAAACGTTTTATTGGCTCATTTCCTAAGTCTTTTTAGCTTAACAGTACTTAATTATATTAAGCGGCAGAAATCTTAAGATTAAGGAGTCCAAATTTTAATTTATTCGATTCCAAAATAAATTTTGGACTCCTGACTTCCTCACCTTCTCCAAAATAAATTTTGGACTCCTGACTTCCTAACCTTCTAACCATTGCCAACTTATCAAAATTGCAATCCCACAAATCAGTGATGCCCATAAATAACTTCCCTGCGCTCCAATATTTTCCCATGTATAACCACTGATTAAACTGCCTACCGTGGTTCCTGCACCAAAGCCTAAACTGTTATACAAACCCTGCGCTCTTCCTAAATAACGATCTGTGAAATTTTGACGAATAAATTGCATTGCTACACCATGATAAAGCGCATAACTGGCTGCGTGTAACAATTGGGCAAACACTAATATGGGTAATGATTCAACATAATAGCCTATTAAGAGCCAACGCCCACTGGTTATCGCCAAACTGAGTATTATTAAATATTTTAAACTATAATGTGTCAATAAACGGTGCATTACTAAAAACACGCCTATTTCTGCGATAACCCCCAATGCCCATAGTTGCCCAATTAAATCACGAGGATAACCGTAGTCTTCTAAATAAATTGAATAAAAAATGTAATAAGGGCCATGACTCAGTTGTATTAAAAAACAGGATAAAAACAATGCAATAACTGAGGGCTGTTTTAATATTTGATAAAAAGAGTGCGTGGAAACAGCGTGTTGTGTTGTTGCTTTTTCCGGCACTAATAAGCTCATTAGCCAAATACTTGAAAAGAGTCCAATGAGAAAAATGGGCAATAAAGTAATACTAATTTGTTCAAATAGCCAGCCGAATAAGACGACTGTGATGATAAAACCAATTGACCCCCATAAACGGATGTGACTATAGCGATGTGCTTGTGTTCCTAAATGAGCAATGGTAACCGCTTCAAACTGTGGTAAAGCCGCATTCCAAAAAAAGCTATAAACTCCCATAATTAAGGCTAACCATAGATAACTCTGTCCAAGTAATACACCTGAAAAACAAATCACTGTTAGCAAAGAACAGATACGGACTAAAACAATATGTTTTCCTGTATGATCGCCAATCCAGCCCCATATATTGGGTGCGATGATTTTGGTGGCCATAATAATTGCTATCAATTCTCCGATAGCGATGGCATTAAAACCTAATGCTTTTAAATATAAAGCCCAATAAGGTACAAGTGTCCCTACGCTAGAAAAATAGAGAAGATAAAAGATAGATAAACGCCAATAGTGAGGGACCGTATTCATATTTTTTTCTGAAGAAAAATTCTTAATGATTAAACATTGAGATTGAGGCGGTTGTTTTCTAAAGCCCTTTTCCACCATAAGGCTATCGTTCTACGAAAGCTTATCTGACACTGGTTCAGTTCAATGTAATCCTCATATAGATGTTCAGAAAGATAACTGCAAAAAACCTGACAGGTTTCCAAAACCTGTCAGGTTTGGCGTGTGAAATTATTTATATGAAAAACTATAGCAAGATATATTTTCATTGCATTGATAAACAAGGCTAATGGCTAATTTTTGAGTCCATGTTTTAATCTATTGATTTTTATATATTTTACATAGAACTGAACCAATATCAACGGGATATTTTGAGTGTTTTTTTTAACTTATTGATAAATAAGTATAAGATATACAATCAATTGATTTCAAAGAACTTTTTATTACAATTGAGTGGAGAATCCACAAATGTGATAACAACAAAATTGAATTACTTGACT
>JAUCGK010000487.1 GCA_030378085.1 Candidatus Parabeggiatoa sp. HSG14 | reverse complement strand
TATGATTAAAAATTTAAACCACATCAATTGTGTTATAAAATCAATCTTTAAAATTCTTGTCTCCACTGGATTGAAAGTTGATTTTTTTTGAAAATCTATAAATAACCTTTTCGATTAAATGTGTTGATTTTAAAGTAATTATAATAATCCAGAAATTTTTTCCCTTAGAAGTTTGGCCAACTTTGTAAGATTTAGAACAGAATTTTGTCTTCCCAGCTATCAAAAAACTAAAAAATGAAAAATGATTAATGAAAAATGCTTAAAGTTGTAAAAATAACATTTTTGAATAACGAGAAAACATGAGCAATTATAAAAATACTTTAAATTTACCTAAAACGAATTTTCCCATGCGAGGCAATTTGTCTAAGCGAGAGCCAGATATATTAAAACGCTGGGAGGAACTCAACTTATATCAACGACTTCGCCAACAAGGAGAAGGTCGCCCAACCTTTGTATTGCATGATGGACCACCTTATGCCAATGGTGATATTCATATCGGTCATGCTGTCAATAAAATTCTTAAAGATATCATTGTAAAAGCTCAAACTTTAAGCGGTTTTGACGCGCCTTATATACCGGGATGGGATTGTCATGGATTGCCTATTGAACTAGAGGTTGAGAAAAAATTAGGTAAAGCGGGTCATAAAGTCGATGCCAAAAAATTTCGCAATGCTTGTCGTCAATATGCGACACAACAAGTAGACAAACAACGCACTGACTTTAAAAGATTAGGTGTTATCGGTGATTGGGATAATCCTTATTTAACAATGGATTATCATACACAAGCTCATATTATTCGTGCTTTGGGACGAATTCTTGCCGCAGGTCATATAAATAAAGGTTTTAAGCCAGTGCATTGGTGTTCTGACTGTAGTTCGGCATTAGCTGAAGCTGAAGTCGAATATGAAGAAAAGGAGTCAATGGCGATTGATGTGCGCTTTGCCGTTATCAATGAGGATATCCTGTTGGCACGTTGTCATCATGCCCCTGATAGTGTTGGCTCAGGTCCTGTGTCGATGGTTATTTGGACAACGACACCTTGGACTTTACCTGCTAATCAAGCAGTAGCACTACATCCAGAACTTGAATATTCGGTAGTGCAATGTGAAGAAGGTCAATTTGGTTCTGAACGTCTTATTATGGCAGAAGCTTTACTTAAAGATACTATGTTACGTTATGGTACTGACCGTTATCACGTTGTTGCGTATTGTCAAGGTAAAGATTTAGAAGGTTTACAGTTACAACACCCGTTTTATGACCGTCAAGTACCGATTATTCTTGGCGAACATGTGACTACAGAGGCGGGAACAGGTGCTGTACATACAGCCCCTGGACATGGTTTGGATGACTATGTGGTTGGTAGTCGTTATGATTTGCCAATTGATAATCCGGTAGATGGTGATGGTAATTTTTTACCCGATACCCAATTTTTTGCAGGGGAACATGTTTTTACAGCTAATGAACATGTTGTAGATGTGATCAAAGCGCGTGGCAAATTAGTCCATAAACATCGCATTCGCCACAGTTACCCGCATTGTTGGCGACACAAAACACCTATTATTTTCCGTGCCACCCCACAATGGTTTATTAGCATGGATAAAAAAGGTTTGCGGCAACAAGCGTTAGAGGCCATTAAAACAGTTACATGGACTCCAGATTGGGGAGGGAAACGCATTGAAGGGATGGTGGTTAACCGTCCAGATTGGTGTATTTCACGGCAACGTCATTGGGGAGTTCCTATTGCCTTGTTTGTGCATAAAACCGATGAGACATTGCATCCGCAAATGGTAGAACTGATTGAAACCATTGCACAACGCGTTGAACAAGAGGGTATTGATGCGTGGTTTGAACTTGATCCCACTGAGTTATTAGGAGACGATGCCAATAACTATGACAAAGTAACTGATACACTGGATGTATGGTTTGATTCAGGGGTAACTCACGCAACGATTTTGGAAAATAATGAACAATTATCTGTGCCTGCTGATTTGTATTTAGAAGGCTCAGATCAGCATCGAGGCTGGTTTAATTCCTCTTTAATGACATCAGTAGCTATGCGTAATGGTGCACCACCTTATAAAGCCGTACTTACACATGGTTTCACAGTTGATGCCAAGGGCAGAAAAATGTCCAAATCTTTAGGTAATGTCATTGCACCGCAAAAAGTAATTAAAACTTTAGGTGCTGATATTTTACGCTTGTGGGTGGCTGCAACAGATTATCGCGGTGAAGTATCGGTATCGAATGAAATTTTAAAACAGATTGCGGATACTTATCGCAGATTACGCAATACAGCCCGTTTTTTACTGGCTAATTTGCATGACTTTAATCCAGAGACGGACTGTGTAGCTCCTGAGGATATGTTAGCTTTAGATCGTTGGGCTGTTGATCGTGCTTGGCACTTACAACAAGATATAATCAGTACTTACGATGCTTATTTATTTCATTTAGTTTATCAAAAACTCCATCATTTTTGTGCTGTGGATATGGGCAGTCTTTACCTTGATATTATCAAAGATCGTCAATACACCTGCCAAACGAATAGCATTGCCAGACGTTCAGCACAAACTGCTATGTATTTTATTGTTGAAGCCTTAGTGCGTTGGCTTGCTCCCATACTGAGTTTTACCGCCGAAGATATTTGGCAACATAAGCCAGGAAAACATAGTGATTCTGTATTATTAGAAACATGGTATGAAGGCTTATTTCCATATCCAGATGGGGTGAATAAATGGCAAAAAGTATTGGAAGTCCGTGATGCTGTCAATAAAGAACTCGAAAAATTACGTGTTTCTGAGGTTATAGGCGGGTCTTTGGATGCAGAAGTTGATATTTATTGTGATGTTCCCCTTTATACGCAATTGAAAGGCTGGGATGATGAATTACGCTTTGTCTTTATTACATCAAATGTACGAATACATCCAGTAAGTGAAAAGCCGAAAGATGCTGTTGTTTGTGATGATTTTTGGCTTCAGGCTAAATTATCTAAATATCCTAAATGTGTCCGCTGTTGGCATCATCGTGAAGATGTTGGTACTCATCATGATCATCCTGAATTGTGTGGACGTTGTATAGAAAATGTTGTAGGTGATGGTGAGCAACGCTGTTATGCATGAAAAAAAATCTATTTTCCCTTTCTTTCCTACAGAACAAAAAGGGGACAAAAACGCTTTAATATGGCTGTGGTTATCACTGTTAGTTGTAATACTAGATCAAGTGACTAAGGTATGGGCAAGTACCATTTTAGTGTTATACCAACCTGAAGCAGTGCTACCTTTTTTTAATCTTAGATTAATGCACAATTTAGGTGCAGCCTTTAGTTTTCTTGCTACGGCGGGGGGATGGCAACGTTGGTTTTTGACTGTACTGGCACTGATTATCAGTGTAGTTATAATCGTATGGTTAACTCACCTCAAATACCAACAACGTTGGTTAGCTTGTGCGCTCGCTTTGATACTTGGCGGTGCCTTGGGCAATGTCGTAGATAGAATCATGTACGGATATGTTATTGATTTTATTGATATATACTATCAACAATGGCATTGGCCAGCGTTTAATTTGGCAGATAGTGCCATTAGTATTGGTGCTGTCATGTTGCTAGTGGACGCTTTTTGGGGAGATGCTGATCAATTCAATCATAAAAAAGAATAGGTGGGTGGTAACTCTAAAAAATTAATATATCCAAAGAAATGTAGTTAAACTTAGGTTTTCAATACCTGGGAAGTATCAGAAACACAACTTTGCGAAACTTTAATATAAATTTCTGAAAAATCTTCGCTTTGAACTTCAAAATACGACAATTTTCCAATTTATTTAAAAAAACAATCCAAAGCCTAAGGAGATAGATAAAATGGCCAAAGACACAGTTACAATTACCGACAACCGCACGGGAAAATCCCTAGAATGTCCTATCAAAAAAGGTATCCACGGACCTCCTGTGTTTAATTGCCAAAAAATTGCGAGTGAATTGGACTTATTTACTTTTGACCCGGCTTTTGTAACCACTGCGAGTTGTGAAAGTAAAATCACCTTTATTGACGGTGAAAAAGGTATCTTATTGTATCGTGGTTATCCCATTGAACAACTGGCTAAAAATAGCACTTATATAGAAGTGTGTTATTTATTATTAAACGGTGAATTACCGAATAAAGGGCAATTGGATAGTTTTAGCGATTCTGTTTGCCGATACACACTGGTGCATGAAGGTTTGCTCAGTTTTTATAAAGGGTTCAGACATGATGCTCATCCAATGGCGATGCTTTTGGGCGTTGTTGGCGCATTGTCAGGTTACTATCCAGATGCACAAGATATTAAAAATCCTGAACATCGTCGTGAAAGTAGCCTACGCATCATTGCCAAAATGCCCACCATCGCAGCCAACTGCTATAAATATTTGATTGGTCAACCTTATGTTTACCCCCGCAATGACTTGACTTATGTTGAGAATTTCATGCATATGATGTTTTCGGTGCCAGCTGAACCCTATCAATTTAATGAAAGTGCTGTCAAAGCATTCAAAATCATGCTAATTTTACATGCTGAACACGAACAAAATGCCAGTACCTCAACAGTACGTTTAGCCGGTAGTTCACAAGCTCATCCTTTTTCTTGTGTTGCGGCTGGCATTGCGACATTATGGGGGCCTGCACATGGGGGCGCGAATGAGGCAGTCATTCGGATGTTACAAGAAATTGGTGACTCTAAAAATATTCCAGCTTTTATCAAAAAAGTCAAAGATAAGGATTCCTCTGTACGATTGATGGGTTTTGGACATCGTGTTTATAAAAACTATGATCCACGTGCCACAATTATTCGAGAAAGTTGCCACAATCTATTGGATGAATTAGATCCAGGAAAACAACAACCTTTATTTGATATTGCGATGGAGTTGGAACGAATTGCACTTTCTGACGAGTATTTCATTGAACGCAAACTGTATCCCAATGTTGATTTTTACTCAGGGATTATTCTCAGTGCGTTAGGTATTCCTTTAAAAATGTTTACTGTCATGTTTGCGGTTGCTAGGAGTGTTGGCTGGGTTTCACAATGGATGGAAATGATGGAGGAACCGAATCTTAGAATTGGTCGTCCTCGCCAGTTATATACTGGTTCAGCACAACGAGATTATGTATCGATAGAAAAACGTTCTTGACAATTAACTAAACATAAAAACTCATATCAAAAAAAATCCCCTCTAACTTACTCTTAAAATAATTAAGAAGTTAAGTTAGAGGGGATTTTTAATTACAAATGATGTTAAATAGTTTTTAATTTAAATAATTTAAATAGCTTTTAAAAGCTTAATATGATGGGCCCGGTAGGACTTGAACCTACGACCAACCGATTATGCGTACTACTATAGTTTTCACTACCCCTTTCAGGTTTGTAGTCTGGACTGTCTCTTCTCTTTACGAGTCTGCCGTACAAAGTCTCTACACCTTCCTATTTCAAGGCTTGGCTCGGGATTAGCCTATCTTTGAATTAAAACTTAGCCTTCCCCGAATTTGACAGATTCTACTATCATACCTAAAAATACCGTTTAAAAAAATTAAACTTTAACAATTGTGACATGATAGCAACCCATTTGGATAAAATCGTATATCAAAAATTGAGACACTTAGATTTTTTCCCTTTAAGTCGGTTGCTCTAACCAACTGAGCTACAGGCCCGCTGCTAAAATATTAGCAAAAAGTTGAGACATTCTATCATGTCCTTTAAAAAAATCCAAGCCCTAAAAATTCGTAAAGATTGGAGTAAAACATTCAACACACAAAATCAAAAACATCGTGTCGATGCTGATTTAGGAAGATTTTTAGGTACTTGTTTCGGTGTTGGGGTGACCGCAGCTCCTGACTCATTGTG
>JAUCGK010000301.1 GCA_030378085.1 Candidatus Parabeggiatoa sp. HSG14 | reverse complement strand
ACGGGGGGTTGTGGACGGGGGGGGGTAGGGGGTGTCCCCAAAATTTGTTATAATCAGGAATTTTGCATTCCAATTGGCAAAATAAATTTTGCACTCCAGTTTGGAAGCTATCTGCGTAACATCAGTTAAATCATGATGTCCAAAGCTAAAAATTTGGATTCCAATTTTAATATAAGATATGTAATACTATAATAGTCTCGTATCTATTTAACAAGTCCACTTAATATTTAGGAATTTATCATGGTACAACTCAATATTGAACAAGCTCGCTTTAATATGATTGAACAACAAATTCGTCCCTGGGATGTCCTTGATCAGCGAGTATTGGATATCATCTCGACAGTGCCAAGAGAAGAATTTGTTCCACAGGCTTATCGTAATATCGCATTTACTGATGTCAATATTCCTTTGGCACACGAACAAGTTATGATGAAGCCCAACCTTGAAGGGCGCGTATTACAAACATTGATGCTCCATCCTCGTGATTCAGTGCTAGAAATTGGGACAGGGAGTGGTTATTTTACTGCATTATTGGCAAAATCTGCTCGGCATGTTGACAGTGTGGATATTTTTGAAGAGTTGAGTAGAAGGGCATTAGAAAATCTTAATGCGTTGAATATTAACAATGTTTCTCTGAAGATTGATGATGCTATTGCTGCTTGGGATAAGGAAACCCGTTACGATGTTATTGTGTTTACGGGTTCTCTGCCTGAATTACAACCGCATTTTCAAGAACAATTGAATGAAGGTGGTTGTTTATTTGCAATCGTTGGAGATGAACCGGTGATGCAAGCACGATTGATTAATCGTCTTACTGAAGATCAATTTGAAACGCAGGATTTATTTGAAACTTCATTACCGCCTTTATTAGGAGTGCCTGAACCGGATCGTTTTGTGTTGTAGTTGATTTCACAATGTCAACTTATTGAGATATAATTAAGGAATAAACATGAAATAAAATCGACAACTAAACCTGACAGGTTTTTAAAACCTGTCAGGTTTGACTCAACGAAAAAGTATTTGAGATGGAGGGAGATTGGGGCAATGCCATTGACTTAAGGAATATCTGCTGAAGTCCAAAGCTTCAGCTTTGGCTGATTCAGATTAAAATCAAAGACTTCCAAACCTGAAGGTTTGGACTCCAAAGCTTAAGTTAATGGTATTGGGGAGATGGGGGGGAAATCCCATTTAAAGCATCAATCAAAAATCAGGAGGAATAAGGAAATTCAATAATGAACATTGTTCCTTTTCCTTCAACACTTTCACAATTGATCGTTCCATTTAACTCATGAACTACAAGGTTGTATACGATATGTAAACCCAAACCCGTTCCACTCCCATGACGGTTAGTCGTGAAAAAGGGTTCAAAGATATTCTTAGCAACCTCCTGAGACATTCCTTTACCATTATCAGAATAGCGTAAAATTAAGGTTTCCTTTTCTTTTGGTGAGATATTGATAATCATCTGTCCTTCACCTTTTTCTTGAAAACCATGTATCAAGGAATTTACAACAAAATTAATGATTATTTGATAAAAAAAACCAGGGTAACTAAACAACACAATGTCTTCGTCACACTCAATAATAATATGATATTGTGTGCCTTTTAGTTTCGGTTTCAAGCTAAGTATCACTTCATTTAGATATTTTTTAAGCATAAAACGTCGTCGTTGTTCAGTTGCTTGATCAACAGCTACTTGTTTAAAGCTTTGTACCAATTCAGCAGCACGATTCAAATTTCTGAGAATTAAATTGCTAATTTTTTCAGCAGAATCTAAGTATTTTTGTAAATCTGAGCGTTTCATACGTTGGGTACTAAATAATTGTACTAATTCTTTAGTAATCACTTCTAGTTGTGATGCGCCCGTGACACCAATACCAACTGGTGTGTTTATTTCGTGAGCAACCCCTGCTACCAAATTCCCTAAAGAAGCCATTTTTTTTGATTCCATCAAGTTTGTTTGGACAGATTGTAACTGTCGCAAAGTAACCTCTAACTCTTTTTTTTGTATTTTTAATTTCTTTTTTTGTACTTCAATAGTATGGGTACTTTCTTTTATTTTACTTTCTAGCTTAGCATGAATAAGTGCGTTTTCTATTGAAATGGTTATTTGCGAAAAAAGTAAATTCAATATTTCCAATCGATCTGACGTAAAAACATTTGCTGTCGACTTGTTTTCCAAATATAAAATGCCAATAAGCTTACCTTGATTAATTAGTGGAGTACACAATACTGATTTAGGACAATATTGGACGATGTGCGGATCGTGGGTAAAATCACCTTTTTCAACAGCATTGTGCAAAATCACATTTTTGAGAGTACGAGCAACATGGTGAATGATGTTCACTGATACTCGTTTACTTGCTTCAATTGCAATGGATTGCAAGACAGTGATACCAACACTGTCAATATATCCCTCAACTTCTATAATCCAATTGTCTTGTTGAGGCAATAGTAAAAATCCTTTTTTTGCCCCTGTGTTTTCAAGAAGGATGTGCATCATTTTTTTAAGCAAACGGTTTAACACAATCTCCCCTGACAAAATTTGGGATGCCTTAACCACGTTTTTTAAATCCAACCCATTAGGTATATTTTGAGTGGATGTCGAAGCCATTTTTGTCTCCCATTTGAGGTTTCTGTAAAATCCTTATGTCATTCCTGAAACTGCATAACAGCATAAAAAGTATTTGTCTGAGTTCCACCGATTTCATCGGTGGCTATTCACATTTAACCCCTTCGGGGTTAAAACTAATCCCAACGGGCTTAAATGTGAATAGCCTTATGTGAAACATAAGGAATTTATTTAACTGATGTTACGCAAGGTGCTTCTAAATAAGAATAATCGCAGCTATTGACCTCCCCCTGCTCCTCCTTATCAAGGAGAGGAGCAATCCCCCGCCTTAGTAAGGAGGGGTTAGGGGAGGTTGGGAATCATTTTGCGTAACATCAGTTATTTAAGTTGGAAGTTACCTGAGTATTTTGCTTGATTTCCAATCATAAGGGGAGGGAGGACTACCATTTAAATGTTTAACTACAAAACTATTTTTCTTGTCAGTTGCTTGTTTTCGACAAGGTTTTTGTAGTTGAGTGCTGGCATCTAAAAAATTCTCTGGTAATACGATCAAAAATTCATCCATATTCATATCAGGTGAATCAATATTAACTTCCCCATCTATACCTAATCTTGAAGAAGCACTAACTACGCTACAAGGAGATGCAATAAATTGATTTGAGGTAATGTCAATATCTCCACCATGCCCTTCATCAGCTTGCCCTTTGATGTGAGCTTTTTCCAAGACAACAAAAATAGGATTTTCAATGGTGATGTTACCCCCTTTACCACTGCCCCCTTTAACACTGGTGGTTATTTTTCCCCCTTGTAAATACAATAAATGAGAGGTATTCACTACAATGTTACCACCAGCAGCGTTAAGGGCTTTAGTGGAAATTTCACCTTCATTTGCGAGTTTTATCTTATTCGCTTGTACAAAAATATTACCCGCTTTACCTGCATAAGGTTCTGAATTTTTTGAACTACTATTAATACCACTATAATAAACTAAATTTTCCTTAGCATATTTTCCTTTTGCGATTAACTTCTCAACTCCCTCAACTTCGATAGAACCACCGGTTCCACCCCCGTAAGTATCACTGTTAATTTGTCCACCATCAGTAAGTTCTATGTGACGTGCATTCAACTGAATATGTCCCGCATTGCCTGCATTGGAGTTGATATTCACTGCCGTTGCAAAAATGCCGCTGGGCAAAAATCGGATGTGTGGGTTAAAATTTGCATCCCAAGGTTTATCTAATCCATCTGATGCTGTGAAAGTATCCGTGGTGATATGAGTCGTGCCACCATTGCCATACCCAATTGTCGCATTATAAATAGCTCCTCCTTCTTTTAAAGTAATTTGATTTGCTTCTATTTCAATATGTCCCGCATCACCAGCATTGTGTTCTAAACCTAACGTGCTTGTCGTAATCGCACTGGCAGTATCTGTTTCATGTTGCCCAACGATGTCTATAATGTCAGTATTTTTAATTGAAATTCCACCTGCTTTTCCAGCATCAAACGTATTACTACCAATCAGTCCGCCATTTAATAAGAAGATATGGTGAACATTTTCAATCGAAATATTGCCCGCTTTTCCTTTTCCAAAAGTGCTACTAGTGATTTGTCCCTCACTAGAAATCATGATTTGATCAGCATTTTTTATTGATATGTTTCCACCATTTCCTAATCCAAAACTGTCACTGTTAATTTCTGCTTCTTCTTCAAGTATTATTTGACTTGCAACTATATTGATATCGGCAGCATCACCCGTATTTGGAGTTTCAGGTAATTTTTCGTGTTTTATAATATCATTATCATCAAAAATTGCTTTGGACATTACAATATGTCCTGATTGCCCTATAATACCACTCGCTTCATCAAATTGACTTTTTTTTCCTGAAGCGATTATGCTATCCGTGACAGAGAGATTAATAATACCGCTATTTCCTGAACCAAGAGTACGATTGAAAATTTGTCCACCTTGGCTCAACATGATTTGATGTGCTTTTATATCAATACGCCCAGCTTCTCCATATCCCCGTGTGCCATTGCTAATGAATCCACTATTGAGTGTTATTTGATGTGCTTCTATATCAATATTACCTGCATCTCCCGCGTTGTTTTCTTCACCAACTGATAAGCTATAAATACCCGTGAAGCCATCATCGTTGAATCCTTGTATTCCAGAAATATTAACAGTTTCAGCTTGCTTAATTAAAATAGTACCTGCTCTCCCAGAGCCTATGGTAATACTTCCAATTTGTGCGTTTTCACTTAAATTTAATTGTTTAACATGCAAATTAACAGTACCACCATTTCCTTTTCCACCCGTATGTGTGTAAATAGCAGAAGTATTTTGATGGCCCAGTAAATCGAATTGGTCAACTGCGATATTTATAACGCCGCCATTTTCATTGTGTGTATTACTTTCTATCACACTATTAATTAATTTTAAATGTCCCGCACGAATAAAAATGTCACCTCCTTTATTGCCAGAGACACTAAGTAGCACATTATCTAAAGTGATTTGTCCTAATTGGGCTTTTTCGAGATTTGTACTGAATCCAGAATCTGTGGAAATTATTTCACCGCGTGAAGCAACACTGATAAGATTGAATTGTCCTGATTCTGCAAACAAGTGGGGTGTTGGCAAATCAAGTTTATCGATATCATAACCAAATGGACTACCATTGAAATGTAAATCGCCACCAACAAAAGAAAAATGCTTACCTTTATTAATATGTAAATAACTTTCTTGAACTGTGATTTGAGCTGGCGTATCAGTTAAAAAGCCAAACGCTTGAACGGGAGCAACCGTTAAAAGACTGTTGTTCGGTTGACGAGCATCAAAACGTCCATTTCCTCCCAAACGGAGATAGTCAGCAGTACTTGCGTGAAAACTCCCTTGCACATCCAATTCGGCATTTGGACCAAACACGATGCCATAAGGATTTAGGAAATACATATTTGCTTGAGGAATAGTTGAACGAATTAATCCATCAATATTTGACGGATTGCCACCAGTAACACGGCTGATAATATTATTGACACTATTTGGTCCTGAAAAAATAGCACCTTCATGACTTTGTAAGTTAAAATCTTGAAAACTATGAAAAAGATTACCGCCATGTTGTTGTCCTAAATCAGCACCAATCAGATAATTTGGACCGGATAACACACCCTGTTGTCCAAGTGAACCATCAAGTGTGACTTCAGCATTACTGGACAAGCTAATAATAATAATAAAAATTGTTAAGAATGATGGTAAATTCACCCTGTTTTAGTTCCTTAAATGGTTAATTTGTTTTTAATTACTGATGTTACGCAGATAGCTTTCAAACTGGAGTGCAAAATTGAGGACACCCCCCTAACCCCCCGTACAT
>JAUCGK010000300.1 GCA_030378085.1 Candidatus Parabeggiatoa sp. HSG14 | reverse complement strand
ACACACGGATAAAGTTTTGGAAAACCAGATTAAAGCGATTTTGCGATTCAGTTGGCCCAAGGATTGGTATCGGCGGTTGGGTTCCAATAATCAATTCAATTTCAGGGATAACCTCAATAATAACTTGTCCGTTAGGGTTAAGAGCCGTTATTAGTTGCTCTTTCCATTGGGCCAATTTGGCATCGCTTTCGGTTAATAGTTGTTGGACTAACTCACTAAAAGCATTGACAACCGCAGTATAAGGTATGTTGCGTTGGAATTGGTCAAATTTACCGGCAATAAAATAACCTTGTTTTTCGCTGAGTGATTTATAAATCTCTTTAACCAAGACCGATTTACCAACTCCAGAATAGCCAGCAACCAGCACCATTTCAGCTTTTCCAGAAGCCACTCGTTCAAAGCCTGCTCGTAAAGTGTCGATTTCTGATTCGCGTCCATAAAGTTTTTGCGGTATCTGGAAACGGTCTGAAATATCTTGTTGGGCTAAGATAAAGTTAGTAATTTTACCGGTTTTGGCAAACTGAAGTTTGCACTCCTGTAGGTCAGCTTTGATGCCCCACGCACTTTGATAACGTGCTTCAGCAGTTTTTTCTAATAGTTTAAGAATAATATTAGAAATGGCTTGCGGTAAATCGGGATTGATTTGCTGAGGCGGCATGGGTTGTTTAGCAATATGGCAATGCACTAATTCCATCGCATCTTTCGATTCAAAGGGCACTTTACCAGTGAATAATTCATAAAAAGTGACCCCTAATGAATAAAAATCGGTGCGATAATCTAAAGCCCGGTTCATACGCCCTGTTTGTTCGGGAGAAAGATAAGCCAAAGTGCCTTCTAATACATCAGGATTTTTAAGCCGCAAATGTTGTTTGGTTAATTGGGTGGAAATCCCAAAATCAGCAATTTTCAATACACCAGTGTCGGGATTTAAAACCAAATTGGTGGTATTGATATCCTTATGGATAATATTTCGTTGGTGAATTTGCCCCAAAATATCGGTGGCAGTTATGGCAAGTTTAAGTAATTCGTCTAAGGTAAACGAGCGTTCTGCCAACCAGTATTTTAAGGATTCACCACCAAAATCCTCCAAAATAATCACCAGCGTATTTTGGTATTTTTCAAGATCATAAGCCTTAATAACACCGTCTATATTAGCCAGATGACGTATGATGTCATATTCCTGACGGTAGCGCGTTAGCTCTTCGGGTGTGGGATAGTCTTCTTTGAGGACTTTAAGGATAACCGGTTGATTATCCTTTTTTCGCACTCCCCGATAAACGAGGGAGTTGGCACTCTCGTAAATTTGAGTGCTGATTTGATAATTAGGCAATATCAACATAGAGATAGTTTCTCCTAAAATGAACGACAAGAATGATTTATAAAAAAATACAATATCGGGTTATTGGAGTCCAAAGCTTAATGGCACTTACTTAAGAAATTTTACCAAAAAAAATGATATAATTAATCTAAATTTTTTACTAACGACTGACTTTGGAGAGTAACTATGTTCCATTCTATCCGTAATCGTATTTCCAAAGGAATTGATACATTGAAAAAACAATTTCTACAAGAAGATGGATTACCTTTTAATGATATACTTCAAGAAGACAACATCCAACAAATAGTAAATGAGGAAGTAGGAGAATATCGAGAGCGTGTTTATTCACCAATAACAACTCTATCAGCATTCGTTTGTCAGATACTAAACGAAGATAATTCTTGTCAAGCAGCAGTAGAGCGCGTTCGTGCTTCACTTGTTGCTAGAGAAGAAATTCCTTGTTCTTCAGCTACTGGTGCCTATTGTAAGGCACGAGAAAGATTGCCAGAAAATCTTATTTTGCGTACGATGCGTGATACCGGACAAAACTTACACACAAAATCATTAGATATTTGGAAATGGAAAAATCGTCACGTTGTTTTGGTCGATGGCACAACTGTTTCTATGCCAGACACAGAAGAAAATCAAAAGCTTTTTCCACAGCCAAATAGCCAGAAACCCGGATTAGGTTTCCCTATAGCACGATTGGTAGGGCTGATATCTTTATCATCGGGAGCTTTGCTAAATGTAGCTATTGGACCTTATCAAGGAAAAGAAACTGGTGAGCATGCATTATTGCGAGAAATCCTGGATACCTTGTCACCTGGTGACATATTACTTGCTGACAGATATTATTGTTCCTATTTTCTCATAGCAATTTTATTGGCAAAGGGAGTGGATGTCGTGTTCCAAAACCATGCAAGCCGCAAAACAGACTTTAGACGTGGCAAGCGTCTTGGTAAACGTGATCATCTAGCAACTTGGCACAAACCTGATTGTCCTGATTGGATGGATAAGATAATCTATGCTTCCATTCCAGAAACACTTACTATAAGAGAAGTAAAACGTAATAGCCAAGTCATTGTTACTACCCTTAATGACCCTTCGAGAATAACTCGTCAAGAAATTATTGATCTTTATTCAAAACGTTGGAATATTGAAATTGATTTAAAGTTCATCAAAGAAGTTCTCCAAATGGATATTTTATGTTGCAAAACGCCTTCAATGGTACGTAAAGAAATAGCTGTTCATCTACTTGCATATAATCTTATCCGAACAATTATAGCACAAGCAGCTTGCTTGTACGATATTAACCCTCGCATGATCAGTTTTAAAGGTGCTATTCAATCTTTTCATGCTTTCATTGATAAGATTTTTTTATTGAAAAGACATTCATCGGAATTAATAGACGCATTATTACAAGGTGTTGCTTCTCATCGTATTGGAAGACGTTCGGGTCGTTGTGAACCTCGTGCGGTTAAACGTCGACCTAAATCATTTCCACGGTTAAAAGAACCTAGAAAAATTGCCCAAAGTAGATTGATGCCATGCGAGCATCCTGCTTAAGTAAGTGCCATTAGTCCAAAGCTTTAGTTTTTGGGAAAGGATAATCACAAAGATGGTTTTTCATACCCACACAGCAAAAATCTCTTTGTCCTGAAACGAAATTTTTTCCTCTTTGTATATTTTGCCTTTGTTGAAATCATAAATCAATAGATATCCCTTTTTGAGCGAGTACATGTCCAAATAATCACTGAGCTGTTGTAAGCCTTTTTGATGGTATTTTTCCCCGTACCACCGCTTGAGTTCAATAACATACCGTTGGTTTTGATAGGTAATGACAAGGTCCATGCGCCTCTCATCGGCGACAACTGGCTCTTTGAATTCAAATCCGCGTCCATTTAGGATGGGTTTAAGAAAAGCTAAAAATAATAATCGCCCTTCTCGTTCCAAAAAATTCCTATCTGGTTTGGCATGATTTTCTCGCATAAAAGCTTGAAAACGCTGTAGTATCAACTTAATATCCAAACCCTCAGTCGTCACATATTCTGGTCCACCGAAGCCATTAATATCCCCATATTTGCTTCGCATGAACTTCGACATCATATAAGCATAAACCCGTTGCTCGAAAATACGATTATGAATTTGACAATGTTCCAGTGCCGTGGGTTTTAAGATGCCATATAAATGCGCCAAATTAATCACCGGATCCGCAATCGTAAAATTGAAACTTTTACCATTGATAACGATATGGAAAATGAGTTCATATAACTCTTGATTATTCTCCAAATTTTTGATTAAACTGTCAAATAAAGTGGTCGTATAGCCTTCCTTCACAATCATTTTGAAAGCCGTCTCCACATCATCAATCAACCAGTTTTTATCAGCACGATTTGGGACAATTTCCTCATCTATCAATTTACACAGTTTGCTCACTAAGTAGGGATAACCTGATGTATAATAATACAATTGCTCCGCAATAGCCGAGATGTCAAACTGTATCTGTTTATCAAGACTGTAATCTTGTAACATCGTTTCAATCTCGTGCGGTGCAAAACTCAAATCCACTTTAAAATCAATCGCAATATTCCACGGGCTGTTGTATCCAGAACTTTCATCAGGACGGATTTTTCGTTTCAGGGTTTTTATATCATGCACCCCAGCCAAAATAACTGATTGGAAACTGTGATCGCGCCCTTCGTGTTGTTGCAGATATTTATCCCGTAACATACTTAAAAAATCTAAAAAGAGTTGATTGTTACTACTTTTATCCACTTCATCAATCAGTAGAACAACCGATTTTTTCGGTATCCTATCCCGTTTAAGTTTGGTGATAAAACGAGAAAGTGCCCGTAAATTTGGGGTTGTATCAACATGTTGCCGAGTAAAATCCACTAATTCCGATAATTGTAAAAATTCAAATTCTTCGATAAGCATATCCAAAAAAATAGAGATAAAAATAGCTTGGTTTTGATAACTATCGGTATCAATACCCTCAAAGCTAATCTTCAATGCCACACAATCATCCCTCAGATTGAGTTGGTTGGCAAGTAAAAACAGAGTCGTCGTTTTGCCAAACTGACGTGGACGATTGATGGTGAAATATTTTCCTTTTTCTACAAGGGCAATAATTTGTTTAAGTTTGTCTGAATTATCGACCATGTAATGACGGTTGGGAATACATAAACCCGTATCATTAAATTCTTTTTGCATTATTTTCTCCTTTTGTTTGGATGGCACCCTTCATATTCCCACAAAAATAGTGAACAATTGTTTCGTTCATTGCACTTCGTTCTTTTTCCGAAAATACCATATAGCTTAGGTTTCGGGAAAGCAGTGAAGCGCAATGAACGAAACAACTGTCAACTACTTTTGAAAGGTGCCGTTTGGATTAAACCTCATCGACAATTAAAGGGAGTCCAAACTTTAGTTTGGGAGACTGCCAAAATAAATTTTGGACTCCAACCTTATCAATCTTCAAAAACTTCTTGCAGTATATCAAAACGGAAACCATTCACCAATTTGGCTAAGGCATTAGCCAAAGGTTTATTAGTTTCACCAACCACCTCAATAATAGGTAATACGGCTTGTAAATCCGCAGTTTCTATGGCTTCTTGCAATTTGGCTGGTAAATCACCAGATAACTGAATAATTTCAGATTTGAGATTTTCAAGTTGGGTTTCTTCATCACCCTCAGATTCGGCGGTTTCGCCGCTGTCTTCATACACATAGTTGACCCCAATATGCTTGTGCATGAGATCAAAAATATCACCTTCTTTAAAAGGCTTGCGTAAAAAGTCATCACAACCGGCATCTAGTACTACCGCTCGTTCTTCTTCTAACACACTGGCGGTTAGGGCAACGATAGCGGTGGCTTGTCCTTTGGTATGTCCTTTAATCTGTTGAATCGCTTCATAACCATCCATCACAGGCATCCGCATATCCATCCAAATCAAATGGGGTTGCCACTCATTCCATAAATCGACGGCTTCTTGACCATTTTCTGCTTCCTTGAGTTCAAAGCCCAGTGGATTGAGTAATTTGATGAGGAGTTGCCGACTGGACCATTTGTCATCGACAATTAAAATTCGATAACGCGGTTGATTGGGGGCTAAAGCAATAACTCGTTTTTCATGGGCTGGCTTCTTAATATTGCTGGCTTCGGATAATTGACATTGAATATCAAATTTAAACGTTGTCCCTTGTCCAACCTCACTGGTTACCACCACATCACCGCCCATTAATTGGACAAATTTGCGGCTAATAGGTAAGCCTAAGCCAGTACCTTCCTGAGATTGTTTGCCCGTCGATGTTTGCACAAATGCCTTAAACAGATCATCCAATTCAACGGGGGCAATGCCATGACCCGTATCTTCGATCTCAAATTCAATCAGCGATTGTTGCTGGTTTAAATCCGCTTGAGCTGTTATTTTGGCATTTACTCGTACCGTGATTCCCCCCTCAACAGTGAATTTCAATGCATTATTGAGCAAATTAATCAATACTTGACGCACTTTGACTTCATCAGTGTAAAGATATTGCGAAACCGACGGCTCACGCTCAAAAATCAGTTGCAAGCGTTTGTCATCCGCTTTCAGATGAAACATATCTTCTAAATCATCAAGCAGACGATAGAAGT
>JAUCGK010000486.1 GCA_030378085.1 Candidatus Parabeggiatoa sp. HSG14 | reverse complement strand
ATTAACGAAATAGACGGATTTTTTAAATTGAACAATTAACTTTAAAATTAATCGTTTAGCTCAAATAGCTTAAATAATCCCTTTTTCAAGGTAACGAAGTATAAACCATAAAAATTTATAGTATTTACATGCAATTATTTGCTTTTGGTGTCAATCATAATACTGCCCCTGTCTCAATACGTGAACAAGTCAATTTTTCCTCTGAACAGCTTAAACATGCTTTACGTGATCTTGTTGAACGTGATTTGGTAGACGAAGTTATTATTTTATCGACTTGTAACCGTACTGAGTTATATTGTGGTATCGAAAATGACACGACACAGATTCTTATCAATTGGCTAAGTGACTATCATCAAATTCCCAGTCAACAGTTAAAAACGTATTTATATACTTATCACCAAATAGATGCTGTGCGTCATTTGTTTCGAGTGGCTTGTAGTTTGGATTCCATGATTGTTGGCGAGCCACAGATTTTGGGGCAAATTAAATCGGCTTATAACGTTGCTCGTGAACAGGGTACAACGAACCGGTTATTAAATAAATTATTTGAACACAGTTTTTCTGTTGCAAAACAAGTGCGTACTGATACTGCCATTGGCTCAAGCCCTGTATCGGTAGCCTTTGCCGCAGTGCGATTAGCACAGCAAATTTTTGGTGATTTAACGGGTTATACTGCATTACTTATTGGTGCAGGCGAAACAATTGAACTAGCAGCACGGCATTTACATGAAAATCACTTAGGTAGACTGATAGTCGCTAATCGTACCATAGAGCGAGCGCGTCAATTGGCTATGGAATTCGCAGGTTATGCTATCACCTTAGGGGAAATTCCCGTTCATCTTGCAGAAGTCGATATTGTGATTTCGTCCACTGCGAGTTCAACACTTATTTTGACTTCAGCCGATGTTAAAGAGGCGATTAACATCCGTAAACATCGCCCTATATTTATGGTAGACATTGCTGTCCCTCGTGACATTGATCCAACGGTTGGTGATTTGGATGATATCTACTTATACAGTGTTGATGATTTAAACGAAGTGATACAAGATAATTTACGTTCCAGAGAACAAGCAGCCCTTAAAGCAGAAGAAATCATTGATACGCAAGTGGCGCATTTTATAGGCTGGTTAAATTCTTTAGACGTAGTAGAAACCATTTGTATGTTACGTGATCACGCTCAAGAGGCTCGTCATCTGCTCGGAGAAAAAGCGAAACGTATGATTGATAATGGTAAATCACCTTATGAAGTCATCGACTATTTAGCACATACTCTTACTAATACATTAATGCACGAACCTTGTGTTCAATTACGTCAAGCCGGCTATAATGGACACGATGAATTAGTCACCGCAGCACGACAATTGTTTCAGTTAACAGATGATAATTAATATCTGATGTTACGCAGATAGCTTTCAAACTGGAGTGCAAAATTGAGGACACCCCCCTAACCCCCCGTACACAGGGGGAAGTCCCAAAATAGAAAAATTAAAGCAAAGTGTCGAATGATGTTTGGTTCCACCCGTGTACGGGGGGTTAGGGGGGTGTCCCCAAAATCTGTTACAATCAGAAAATAAATTTTGCACTCCAATATTCACTTTTGGAAGTGCAGTGCGTAACATCAGTTAATATCTGATATTACGCAAGGTGCTTCTAAGTTCCACCGATATCTAAAGTGGCTGTTCATATTTAACCCTATTCGGAGTTAAAATAACCCCAATAGGGTGAGACGTGAATAGCCATAGGTAAAACCTGGGATGTTAAATTTGTCATAAAATGATCAGTATTTTTTCACCACAAAATTGTTCCTTAAATAACCCTTCAGGGGTAAAACATGAATAGCCTTATGTTTCCCTTTGGGGTTGAAATACGTTAAGGAATGAGGATTCAATAAAATACGAAAGTTGAAACCTGACAGGTTTTTAAAACCTGTCAGGTTTAGCACCAAAATTTTGCAAATTATTAAATCCTCATCATCTTTAATTTGTGGTTTTTAAAATTCAAAATACTCTTTTTCTGTGAATTAAAGTGGCTTTGGTAAGCAAAGTGTGATTACAAGTGTGGAGGGAGTGTTGCCGTATTTGCCAGGTTTTCAAAACTTGGCAATTTATCCGAAGCTCTGGAATGCACAAACCTAAAGGTTTGGACTCCAGAATACATTTTCTATCAGCTTTTTAGTTCGGCTGGTACAGGAATATGGCTTGGTTCAAACTGAATTGGGATAATGTAGGTATAAATTCGCTTTTCCTGAATAAGTTCCTCTGAAAACAGTTCATTTTTCTCAGTATGTAGATTACTAAAAACAACATAATATCCTTCAGAAATGCTTTCTGATTTCAAATATTCTGCCAGTTGTCCTTTACCTCTTTTGAAATAGGTATCATCAGAATAAATTTTGGTTTCAATAATATCTGATTGCTCCTTTGTCATATTGAATTTCCTATTCATGTTATAAATCTTGTTCTGGTGTCCAAACTTTAGTTTGGGTGTTTGCCAAAATAAATTTTGGATGCCAAAATTACTGTTTCAAAAAATTTCTGACCAGCAAATTATCTTCTTCTCTATTAAAGGCAACAAAACAAACAGCAGTTTGAGGGGTATATTCAGCAATCGCTTTAGCACAAGCCAACAACGCTGCAACAGCACTTCCATTATCATCTATCATCAGCATCAGGTGTTTGAAGGACGCTATCATAATGGGTATCAACAAGAATGCTGGGTGATTTGAGTATTGGGTGTACTAAAATATTGGCATATTTTCCCAGATATTGAGGTTGATAAGCATAAGATTGCAATTGTTGGGTATAGCATTTCCCGATTGCGTCAGGTACAAGTCTCCTCTTTAATTAAGGAGGGGATTTAGGGGAGGTTGTACTTTATCCAATCGGAAAACGCTATAATCCAGCGGCTACTTCTTTGATTATTTTGGGGGTGTGCGTTAAAATGACGCGGTATGAATATTTTTTCTACACACTCGCGTAAAAAGGTTTCTGAAACCGATGCCAATATTTTGGTTGTAAGAATATTCACCGTTTCATGGAGATATTTTAGAAGCATGACGAATTAACATGAGATTCTTTTTGAAGCATTTGTTAATAAGTTGTAAAATATAGACTTTCAAAAAAAGGAGTCCAAACTTTAAAGTTTGACAAAATTTAAAAACGCTGGAGTCCAAACCTTTAGGTTTGGCAAATTTCGCCTCGTAAGAAATTTAACCTCAATAAAATTCTTTGAGATTCATTAGAAATGACGAAAGCGCAATTTTTACCAAAGCATAATATGGAGGAACCATGCTAAGAAAATATTTTGTTTTACTAATACTTACATTTGTATTGTTGGGTCAAAGTGTGGTATCAAAGGATGCATTTGCACAACAATCAATGCAGTGTGAATTTTTACCAACGAGCCAACAAATCAACGATTGTGCTGTAAAAGCCTATCAAATTATCAATAAAAAACTCGTCAGTTTTTTGGCAGTTGTTCGTTTGCAACTGAGGATTCAGGAAGGAGAAAAGGCCCTTTTTAACAAAGCACAGAATTTATGGACACAATTTCGCGACACATATTGTGAATTTGCGGCTTATCGGGATAAGGGACAAGAGGGTTATATCTTTTACAAAAATAATTGTCTTGCACAATTAACTACACAACGCATTGAAAATTTACAAACCTATCTAGAAAACTTGGATTTTTGAGTACTGAAGCATACGCTTTTAGGTTTTTTTAATTCTCTAAAATTCTTTGTTAGCGTAATCGTTTGGATAGAGTAAGGAAAGTGCCAACTTTGTTCCTAACAGGTTTTTTAAAACCCGGCAGGTTTTAAGGTCAAAATCTCTAATCTAAAAAGCTGTAGAAATTTCGACTTGGCGAATCAAAATTTCTTATTGAACAGATAATATTGAATGGGAATAAAAGTTTTTACTTGATGTTCAAGTTTTTTTATCAAGAATTGGTAACCCGATAGATTTGTAGAGACGAGATGCTCGCGTCTCCAAACGTCTCCAATAATCATGGAATTTTCAATCATACATAAATGACATGTAAACTTTATCAGTGGCTTCGACAAAAATTTTTGCGGTAAATTGTCCGGTTATGTACCTCAAACCTAGAAGATGCTTTAGAGACGCGAGCATCGCGTCTCTACAAGGTCATCATAAAATTATTGACAGCAAGTAATTATTTTGAAACTTGAACATCAAGTTTTAAGTTTTTTAGTCAGAAAAACTTTTTATGAAAATTGCCCTGTGAATATCACCTAAGCTAATTATTCCAACCAACTTGCCATCATCGGCAACAGGAATACGCCGAAAATTGTTTCTTGCCATGATTGACGCTGCTTTTAAAATAGCCATGTCTGATCTGACTGCGATAACTTTTCTCGTCATGAGATCAGTGGTTTTCAGAGGCAAGATTTTTTTGTAATCGGCTTCCATACTTTCAAAATCAAGACCACCTGTACCTTCCATGATATCCTTAAGCGTTGGAAAAAGGTAACTTAAGACATCTCGTTCAGCAACAACGCCAATTAGTTTGTCATCATCCTCAACCACAGGTAACCCACTAAAACGATTGAGACACATCAAAGAAGCTACTTCTTGTAAACGGGTTTCGGGGGTAATAGATTTAACAGCACGAGTCATAATTTCTTTTACAATCATAAAGTTTCCTTCAATCAATTATTTAAGGTATTATAAAAACATCAACTTAACATATAGTGTTTAAAATAAATCCGTTGGCGAAAATTTTGACTTAAGCGATGAATTGTTAAGTTTTATCCGATTCCAATTTTTTGAAAGTCTATCATAAAGTTTTTTCTCCCTGTGAATTATTAAAGTGTTACAACTTCAAAAAATTAATATACCCTCTTTCGATGTGAATAATAAAATCAAGGTTAAATCTCAATTTTTGATTGAACTATTAATAGCAAAATGAAGTTAACCACCTCTAATTCATTTAGAAGGGAGTTACCTCCCCAAGGAGGTGAGTGGTGTATTAATTTTTTGGAATTACCTTAAATATTTTTATTTCCAAAAAGAGATTTTTGCTCTAAATGATATTTTTCTATGTTTTGGAATTTGCTAAATGTCAGATAAAAAATTAAAGGTAACAGCATTTACCAAGGCATAAAACTATTAGCAAACGACATAGGGCGTGAAAACTTTGATAAGGAGTGGTTCATCATTGTTAAATCTCGCCGCATTTGATCAGTTGTCACTGTCATTATACGCATTGTTCGATCCATATTTTGCATTGAATCATCCATTGTCGCAATAGAATTATCCATATTTCCTATAGCTTTATCCATTGTCGCAATAGAATTATCCATTCGTGTCATCGATTTATCCATTCGTACCATCATCTTATCTATATGTGCTAGGGAGTTATTCATATTCATCATAGAGTTATTCATCGCCTCAATAGATTGTAACATAGGCGGTAACGTATTTAGTTTGCCTGATATATCACTCATGGTACGCGTCATAATTTGAACTTGTCCAGACATGATTTGAATTTGTTCTGATACTTTTACAATACTCGTTGTCATTCGTTCCATGTGTATTCCCATATCAGGATCCATGCTTTTTGCCATGGTTCTCATATCACCCGTTAAACTATAAATCAGAAAAAAACCATAACCAGCTAATACAACAAAGGCAAATAAAGCAGGATAAACAATGATCTCCCAACGCCGTGTACTTTGCTGGAAACTGCTGACAAATTGTTCCATTTGCCCTTTGCTGATAGCAGCACCACACTCCATCATTTCTGGAGGATTTAGAGAAACAGATGGTATTTCAATACCTTGAGTCGTTGTCATAAAAATAACTCCTTAATTTAAGAGGATTAATACAATATACAATTTTAATTTGTATTCAAGACAAAAATTTTTGCCTTGATGAGTGATTTATAAATGTAAAGTGAATATTGTTATGCGTATCTACAAAAATCACTTTTTGAAATTCAATTTTAAAAAAATTGAACAT